>JAFNXQ010000021.1 GCA_017383445.1 Alistipes sp. | reverse complement strand
TGGGCCTTTTTATGTGGGAATGGAGCCCATATCCCTCAAAAGGTGTGCAAATATAGGTACTATTTCCTAAACCACAAAATTTTTTCGTAGAAATTAGTGTATAAAATTGTAAAAGGTCGTTTTGCGAGCCTGAACTTTATAAAAAGAGCATCAAAATCAGCTGTGCAAGTATGACCCTTACAAACATCGACAGCGGATATACCGTAGCGTAGGCTACCGAGGCGTGCTCGCCCGGAATGGTGTCGTTGGCATAGTTCAGTGCCATAGGGTTTGCCATAGCACCGCACATCATACCGCACATCGTGCCGAAATCGACTCTGCACATACGCATAGCGATAAGACCTACAACCATAATCGGTATAAAAGTAATCAGGAAGCCAAGAGCAATCCAGATAATACCCGTAGTGCTTACGGCTGTTTCAAAAAAGTCGGCTCCTGCACTCAGACCCAGGCAGGCAAGGTACAGCGAGAGTCCAAAGGCTCGAAGCATAAGATTGGCACTGCGTGTGGTATAAGTAATAAGGTGCATACGCGGACCATAGATACCCATCAATATACCAATGATGATAGGACCTCCTGCCAAACCCAGCTTCACGGGGGCCGATATGCCGGGCAGAGTCAGCGGTATAGCACCAAGAATAAGACCTACGGCCAGACCGATATAGATTGATGTGAGGTTAGGCTCGTTGAGCTCCTTCTCGGCGTTGCCCAGCACCTTCTCGACTTTCATAACGGCACGTTCGCCTCCCACAACAACCACGCAGTCACCCATTTGCAGTATAAGGTCGGGCGTGGCCAGTAGTGTAATACCACCGCGATAGATGCGGCTGATGTTGATGCCGTAGCTGTTACGCAGACGCAGTGAGCCGAGCTGTCGGCCGTTTATCTCGGGCTTGGTGATGATAATCTGGCGTGATACCAGCTGGCTGTCGATGGCGTTCCAATCTACATTATCCTTGTTCCAGTCGATGCTCTCGCGGCGACCAATCATTGCCTCCACCGAGTTGATATCCTTGCGTGAGGTAACAACAAGCACTCTGTCGCCTTCCATCAGCGTAGTGTCGTTTGAGGGTAGTATAACCTCGCCGTTACGCCACAGACGCGATATGACGAAAGGAACGTGTACAAAGTCGGCAACGGTGTGCATGTCGCGACCGAAGATGCCGGGATTTTCCACTTGCAGCGTGGCGATGAAGGTGTTGTTGATATGTTTGGCATTGGGTGATGCCATATCTGTTGGGCGTACCCATAGCTTGTTGATAAGGAGTATCGCCAAAATCACGCCCACGACACCCAGCGGATAGGTTATGGCACAGCTCAGTGCCGCACCCGATGTGGGCAGACCCATCTGTTGAAGGGTTTGCTGTGATGCTCCCAGCGCTGGAGTATTGGTTGTGGCACCGCATAGTACACCCACCATATCCGACAATGGGATGGACAGTGTTTTGCTGAAAATGATTGCCATGGCACTGCCAAGCAGGATAATGCCCATAGCACACGCATTGAGACGTATGCCGTCGGCACGGAACGAGCTGACAAAGCCCGGACCGACCTGCACGCCTAACGAATAGACAAATATGGCCAGTCCGAAACTCTCGGCAAACTGCAACATCTGGGCATCAATCGTGATGCCGAAGTGTCCGGCTATGATGCCGGCAAAGAATATTACCGTGACACCCAGCGACACGCCCCACAGGCGGACCTTGCCGAAGAAAAGACCTACTGCACAAATCAGCGATATGATAACTACGGCTTGCAGTGCCGAGTGGGTATGAAAGAGAGTGTCAAGCATCGTCTGTACGGAGTAAATTGCTATTTAAGTTTCATCTCGTCAAAGAGATATGACGCACCACCAACGCGGTCGATGACAAACATCACATAGCGTATATCAACCGAAATATTGCGGCAGATTGTGGGGTCAAACTCTATGTCACTCATCGTTGAGAGCCATGTACGGTCAAAATTGATGCCGATAAGCTCGCCCTTGCCGTTAATAACCGGAGAGCCGGAGTTACCACCCGATGTGTGATTCGTTGCGATGAAGGCTACGGGTACGGTGTAGCGACCATTGATATTCTCGCCCCAGCGACCATAATCCTTGCGGGCGTAGATGTCACGCAACACCTGTGGAATGTTGTAGTCGTAGATTGCGGGGTTATCCTTCTCGATTATGCCGTCAAGGGTCGATACGGGGTTGTGATACTCGCCATCGGCATACTGATAACCGGCGATAGAGCCATAGGCAACACGCAGCGTAAGGTTTGCATCGGGGTAGAAGGCACGCTGCTGGTCCCACTCACGCAGGGCGTGCAGGTAGGGGCGATACCAGCGTTCAATCTCTGGAGCATTGCTCAAATTGCGATACATCTTCTTGTCGAAGGTGAAAATCTCAAACAGACGGCGTGCGGGGTCAGCCTCCAGCTGCTCTTTGGTTGCGGCCTCGGCCTTCTCGAACGATGTGGCGTTTGAGTTGTCGAAAACATAATCTACATAAGCATCAATTGTCCCGCCATACTTATTAATCTCCTCACGCAGTGCCACGGGGAACTTCTCCGCAGGGCAATAGCGTTCAAAGCCTTTCAATACAGCCTTGGCCAATGCTCGGTCGATATCGGCGTTGTAGTTCACATACAATTTTCTGAAATTGTCGGCAATGTTCTCGTGGCGGCGATGCTTCGCTGCATACATCACATTGGCAATGCCTCCAAGTTCGATGGTTTTGCCTGTTTCGGCATACAGCTCGCCCATATAATACCACTCGCGTACCTCGTTGTAGGCCGCTTTCATCGAATCCAGCAGATGAGCATACTCCTCCTTGTCGGCTGCCCACTCTGCAAACTCATTCTCGTAGGCACGCTTCTTATCCACAGTACCCAGACGCTTGATGCCCAGCACCTCTCCCTGCCACTTCTTCCACGCATTGGCAATGCTGGCGTGCTTGGCTGCGTACTGAATACGAATGGCTGGGCTCTGCTCCTGTGCCGCAGAGATGATGTCGAGGCGTTCGGTTCGCAAAGCAATCTTCATAGGGTCGGATACCTCTGCAACATACTCCACAGCATCGGAGATGACGTACTCCTGCGTGTTGCCGGGGAAGCCGTAAATCATAGTGAAGTCACCCTCCTTGACGCCCTTTGTTGAGATAGCGAAGTGGCGTGCAGGGCGATAGGGTTTGTTATCCTTCGAGTAGTCGGCAGGCTTGTTATCCTTGTCGGCATAGACACGGAAGATTGAGAAATCGCCCGTATGGCGTGGCCATATCCAGTTGTCGGTGTCGCCACCGAACTTGCCGATAGAGGATGGAGGCGTACCCACAAGGCGTACATCGCGGAAAACCTCATATACGAACAGGAAATACTGGTTGCCGTAGTACATAGGCTGTACCGAGGCAAAATAGCCACCTTCTACCTCTGCGATAATCTTTTCGCTATCCTCACCCGCCTCGATGCGTGCGGTCACATCCTCCATACGCACCAGACGGCGTACGGTAAGCCCCGGTACGGGCAGCTCCTCGCCGCGTGACATAGCCCAGAAACCATAGGTCAGGTAGTCGTGCTCTACTGACGAGAGCTTCTGTATCGAGCCATATCCGCAGTGGTGGTTGGTCAGGAGCAGACCCTCCTCCGAGATATATTCGCCCGTACAGCCACTGCCAAACAGCACAACAGCATCCTTCATTGAGGCCTGGTTGATAGAGTAGATATCTTCTGCCGACAGACGAAAACCCTTCTGACGCATATCCTTAATGCGTGAGCCAATCAGGTTGGGTAGCCACATACCCTCATCGGCAGATGCCGTAATGAATGCAAAGCACAACAATAGTGCGAGTGAAATCTTCTTCATAGTAGTTTGTTGATGTTTATTTAGGACAAAAGTAGGTAAAAAGTGAGAAAATACCTATATTTGTAAAGTCGAAAAATGCAAAATAACTAAATTAAAAATATTATGAAGAAAAATCTATCAATTTTAGCGGTTCTTGTAGCTATATTTGCGTTTGTGGGATGTGCTCCCAAGGCAATGAAGAATGAACTGCGAGCTCCGGCTTATCCACTTATCACTATTGACCCCTACACAAGTGCGTGGTCAACGGTTAACAATCTCTACGACGATAAGGTCCGCCACTGGACTGGTGCTGATTTCCCGCTTGTGGGTGCTTTGCGTGTGGATGATACAATCTATCGTTTTATGGGCTCGGAGATCGTTCCGATGTATCCGCTGGCTCCCGTGTCGTATGAGGAGAGCTGGTCGGGTCGTTACACATTCGATGAGCCTGCGAAGGGTTGGCATAAGGCCGATTTTGACGATAGCAACTGGAAGATGGGCGAGGCATCATTCGGAACAGATGGCAAGCCTCACTTGCGTACCAAGTGGCAGACCGAGCATATCTGGGTGCGTCGCGAGATTGAGATTGACCCTGCGGAGTTGAAGGATGGCTCACTTTTTATCAAATATTCGCACGACGATACTTTCCAACTCTATTTCAATGGCCGTCTGATTATCTCAACACCCGTTGAGTGGAAGGCTGATATGTGGGCCGAAGTACCCGCCGAGGTAGCTGCTACGGCTGCCAAGGATGGCAAGATTGTATTGGCGGCACACTGCCACAATCCGCAGGGCGGTGCGTTGCTCGATATGGGTGTCTATAAGCGTAAGGAGGGCGACAATGTACTGTCAAAGGCTGCTCGCCAGATTTCGGTTGATGTTCAGGCTACACGCACTATCTACGACTTTAAGTGCGGTGGTGTCGATTTGCGACTGACCTTCATGGCTCCGTTGTTGATGGAGGATCTGGAACTCATCTCTCGCCCCGTAAACTATATCTCGTATGAGGTGGTGTCAAACGACGAGGCAGAGCACGATGTTGATATCTACTTTGAGGCAGCACAGGATTGGGCTCGTAACTCGTGGGATCAGCCTTGTGTAAGCACGGTTGCTGCGGATGATCGTTTCAACTATGTGCAGTGCGGTACCGAGAGCCAGAATATTCTTGGTCGCAAGGGCGACAATGTGCGTATCGACTGGGGTTACTTTATGATGGCTGCCAGCAATCAGACTCACGTTGCAGCCGTTGGCGACAATATAGCTATGCGTCGTGAGTTTGCCAAAAGTGGCAGTGTTGAGATGAGTGAGGAGGGCGATTTTATGGCTATCAGCTCACATATCGGCAAGGTAGGTGCCAGCAAGGTCGAGGATTACATTATGCTCGGTTACGACGATCTCTACTCAATCCGTTACTTCGAGCAGGATATGCGTCCTTACTGGAATCGTACAGGTAACAGCACCATCGAGCAGCAGTTCGCATTGGCGGCTGACAGCTATGCCGATTTGAAGAAGCGTTGTGCCAAGTTTGATGCCAAACTGATGAACGAGACTTTTGAGGCGGGTGGCAAGGAGTATGCCGAGTTGTGTGCTTTGGCTTATCGTCAGGCTATCTCTGCACATAAGCTCATCGAGACACCTTCGGGTGAGCTGGCATTCCTCTCAAAGGAGAATTTCAGTAACGGCTCTATCGGTACGGTGGATGTAACATATCCGTCAGCACCTATGTTCCTTTATTATAACCCCGAGTTGGCGAAGGCTCTCATCAACTTCATATTCTACTACGCCGAGAGTGGCAAGTGGACAAAGCCCTATCCGGCACACGATATTGGTACATACCCCTGGGCTAATGGTCAGACCTATGGCGGCGATATGCCTTTGGAGGAGAGTGGTAATATGCTTATCCTCACAGGTGCTATCTGTAAGATTGAGGGTTCGGCTGACTATGCGTTGAAGCATTGGGATGTGCTGACTACATGGACAAACTACCTTGTAGAGAATGGTGGAGACCCTGCAAATCAGCTCTGTACCGACGACTTCGCAGGTCATTGGGCTCGTAACGCAAACCTCTCTATCAAGGCTATCGTGGGTATTGCAGCCTATGCCGATATGGCTCGTATGGCAGGCAAGAAGGATGTTGCCAAGGAGTATGAGGCTGTGGCACGCAAGATGGCTGCCGAGTGGAAGACGATGGCTGCACAGGGCGACCACTACCGCTTGACATTCAACGAGGGCGATACCTGGAGCCAGAAGTATAACCTCGTATGGGATAAGATTCTGGACTACAATGTCTTTGATGCCGATATTGCACCTGCAGAGGTGGCTTATTATCTCACCAAGCAGAACGATTATGGTCTGCCTCTGGATTGCCGCCGAGCATACACCAAGGCCGACTGGATTGTGTGGTGTGCTACAATGGCCGAGAGTCAGGAGGATTTCGAGGCATTCATCAAGCCGTTGCACAGCTTTATGAACGAGACGGTGGATCGTATTCCTATGAGTGACTGGTATAATACCGATTCAAAGCACCACGTTGCTTTCCGTGCACGTTCGGTTGTGGGTGGTTACTATATCAAGCTTCTGTCGGAGTCGATGAAATAGTGCCGACTGCAAGGCATACAAAAAGCGGGGCGTCGATTGACGTCCCGCTTCTTTTTGTTGGTATAAAGACTATTTCTTTTCTGCACCCTGCTCTCCCTTGTTGCGATTGGTGTAAAGGAAGCGGCGAATCTTTTTCGAAGGGGTCTTCTCGAACTCCTGCTCCTCCTCAACAACCTCCGAGATGCGTGAGAAGCGATTAACCTTCGAGTTTACATACTTCATAATATCCTTTTTGAGCTCCTCCATACGGACGTTCCACTCATCTACCTTCTTGTGCCACTCGTCACGGGTAATCTCCCACTTCTCCATCAGCTCTTCCTTCATCTTCTCGATGGCGTCGGTGTCGAAGTGTACCAAAGCGACCAGCTGGCCATCCTGCTCGGTAACAACCGACTCCGAAACGAAGACGTGAGAGTTGAGTACCGACTCAATCTCCTCGGGGTAGATGTTCTCGCCGCTGGGGCCCAGAATCATATTCTTCAAGCGACCCTTGATAAAGATATAGCCATCCTCGTCGATGTAACCCAGGTCACCGGTGCGGAACCAGCCATCCTCGGTAAATACATCGGCCGTAGCCTCCGGATTCTTGTAATAGCCCTGCATTGTTGATGGGCTCTTCACAACAATCTCGCCCTGCTTTGTCTCGGGGTTGATATTGTCAAGACGTACCTCCACGCCCCTCATTGCGGGGCCTGTTGAGCCTAACTTCACTGCGGGAGAGATCTGTCCTGCTACCAAAGGTGCTGTCTCGGTCAAACCATAGCCGATGGCGTATGGGAACTTCGCGTCAATCAGGAACTGCTCAACCTGCTCGTCAAGCTTCGCACCTCCGATGAAGAGGCGTGCGCGACCACCAAATACCTTCGTGAGCTTCTTGCCCGCAATGCGGTGCAGGTAGCGACGAATGAAGCTTGTGTTGTAGAGAGCACGCCAGAAGGCGTTTGAAGTAAACTTTGCCAAAATCTGACTGCGGTAGATCTTCTCGATGATGAGAGGCACGATAAGGAATGCTGTGGGGCGAGCCTTACGCAATGCCGGCATCAGAACGCTTGGCGTGGGTGGCTTCTCCAGGTATGTCACCGTACCTCCTGTAGAGAAGATGTAGAGCAGACCCAGCGAACACTCGTAGGTGTGTGCCATAGGCAATACCGAGAGCATAGCATCCTCCGGACCGATGGGGTACAGCTCGTAGAGCATATTCATCTGCGAAGCCAGATTGCCGTGTGTGAGCATTACGCCCTTGGGGGTAGATGTAGTACCCGAAGTGTAGATAATTGCTGCCAGATCATCGGGTTGCGGAATTGCAGTCGAGCCCTCTTCCTTCACGGTCTGAGAGATAACTCCAAGGTTCTTTGTACGGATGATAATGTTTAGTCGTGCAGCGGTCTCTTTCGATAGTTTTGTGAAAAGTTTATCGGAAACGAGCAGAGCTTTTGCCTCGGAGTGCTTGATAAGTATATCCAGATCATCTCCTGTGAAGTCGGGAAGGATAGGCACTGCAACCATACCGGCAGTTACGACAGCAAAGTAACAAACGCCCCAGTTGGGCATGCTGCTGCTCAAAATAACCACCTTGTCACCAGCCTTCAAGCCGGCACTTACAAGCAGATCCTGAACCTCTTTAACTCGTTTACCTACCTCTTCAAAGCTGACATCTTCGCCGCCAAACATCGAGAAGGCGGTTTTCTGTGAGAACTTTTCAATACTGTTGTGGAAAAGTTCATACAAGGTGTTTAACACTTTCATAAGAATAGGTTTAATCTTGTTTGAATAAAAATATATTCGCGACGTGGCAAATGTACTGAAAAATAGTGGAATTTTCACTATTTTTGAGCCAAATTTAGCAGATGATAGAGTATTCTGACATAAAAAGAGTTGCATCGGCTGCAGGCTTTGACCTCTGCGGTGTTACGACGGCCCGGCCTTTGGTTGCGGGCGAGGTTGCGTTTAGAGAGTGGCTGAATGACGGATATGCCTCATCGCTGGAGTATATGCATCGCAATTGTGAGAAACGTTTTGATGCAGCTCGACTGGTCGAGGGAGCTCGTAGCGTGGTGGTGTGTGCTGTGCGTTATAAGTTGCTTCAAGATAAGGCTTATCACGCCGAAAGCCGAACAAAAATAGCCTCTTACGCCTGCCGCCGTGACTACCACAAAAGCGTCAAAAAGATGTTGCAGCAGATGCTCAAATCGTTGCAGACGGAGTATCCGCAGTTGCAGGGACGAGCCTTTGTTGATTCCGAACCGCTATCCGAAAAACAGTATGCTGTAGAGGCGGGTCTGGGCTGGATAGGGCGGCAGTCGCTGCTCGTGACGCCACAATATGGATCGGCTCTGTTGCTGGGCGTGTTGCTGCTGGATGACGAAGTCAGTCGCTACGACCGACGTTATGAGGGTGTCGGCTGTGGTGAGTGCCGACGTTGTGTGGATGCTTGCCCGACCAATGCCATAATGGAGAGCAGGGGAGTCGATACATCGCGTTGCATCTCGTGCCACACGATTGAGGCTGAACCGCATTGCGAGCTTGATCTGGGTGGCTGGATTTTTGGATGTGACGAGTGTCAGCTGTGTTGTCCATATAACAAAAATCAGACAGATTCAGAGGGCGAAGTGTATAGCCCCGAGTTCTTACCCTCCGAGATATCGGCCGAGGAGTGGCTGGCGATGAGTGAAGAGGATTTTGCGTTGAGGTTTGGCTCCACACCACTTAAACGCAGTGGGCTGCGGCGAATACAGCAGAATGTAATAAAAAACAAGGGTGTCTGAGAATAAACGTCAGACACCCTTGTTGCTTCGCGTAAGGCAGAATTATTTTGAAAACTATTTGATATATACCTCCAAAAGTTTTCCTTCGCCCTTAATCTCCACGCTGTCAGCCTCGGCGGGAATCATTACCAGCTCCCATGCGTCGATATGCTCGGTGTGGCCACCTGCGGTGATATCGGCTCCGCCCTCGGCACACATATACAGCACGAAAGAGTCCAGCTCGACCAGCTCCTTCTCCATCTTGCCATTCAGCTCGATGATGTTGGTGGTAAAGTAGTCGCAATCGACCAGCGTAACGGCCTCGTTCTGGCGTGTGGTGTAACGCATTATGCAGGAGTCGCTGTCGCGTGTGAAGTCGATGGCATCCACCGCCAGAGCAGTATGTAATTCGCGAGGATTGCCATTGTCATCCACTCTGTTCCAGTCATATATGCGGTAGGTGATATCCGAAGTCTGCTGAATCTCCAGCACCTCAATACCCTTGCCCAAGGCGTGAACAGTACCCGCCGGAATGAAGAAAGTATCGCCCGCCTTTACCTTTATCTCGTTCAGAATCTCATGCAGACGATCCTCGCCTACGGCTGCGATATACTCCTCGCGTGTGATTTTGTTGTTCTTGAAGCCCACATACAGCGAAGCACCCTCCTCGGCTGCTACCACATACCACATCTCGGTCTTGCCGTATGAGTTGTGGCGTTCGGCCGCCAGCTCATCGTCGGGATGCACCTGCACCGAGAGTACGTCGTGGCAATCGAGGCTCTTTATCAGTAGCGGAAATGTAAGACCATACTTGTCATATATTTTATCGCCTATAAGATTGCCCATATATACCTCGATAATCTCTTCGAGGTTGTTGCGTTTGAGCATTCCATTGGCAACGACCGACACGTCGCCGGCAACAGCCGACAACTCCCAACTCTCGCCATAGGGCTTTGTGGGGTCGATATTCTTCGCCTTACCGGCCTTCGCTTTGGCTAAAAGTTCGTATCCGCCCCAAAGACGTTCTTTCAGGCGGGGAATAAATTTAATGGGGTATAACATAACTAAAAACTCTCTTACTCCTCGGTAAACATTGCTTCTACTGCCTCAATAACAGCGTCTGCCTCAACATTCAATGGGAAAACCTTCTCTGGCTGAAGCTGGAAAACTTCGTGCTCGGCCTTGAATCGCTTCTCACCTGCACCGGTGATGTTGAGCATAATGGTAGCCTTCTTATCCACCTGACCGCCCTCTACGGCCTTGATGAGTGATGCTGTGGCAACGGCTGCTGCGGGGTGGATGTCAATGCCTTCCAGCTCCTCAAACAGGCGTGCAGCCTTGCGGCTCTGTGCGTTTGTTACGACCAGAATATCGCCATCTGTTGCCTTCAAAGCGTCGTACAGACCACCCTTGATGCCGTAAGGAGGTTTGCGGTTTGACAATACCTTCGCATCGATGATGCTGGCGTCGCGACGTGCACGGTGAGGCTCATAAGGGAGCATCTCGCGAGAGTCGGCCCTCCAAGCGTCGTACATCGGCACGAATGGAGCATTCTGTGATACCATCAGCTTGGCGATATTGTCGCCATAGCCTCCATCCTCAATCAGTCGGAGATTAGCCTCCCATGCTGCGATAGCTCCTGTACCGCTGCCTACGGCCTGGAAATAGTAGTCGGGTATGCGGCCAATGGTTGTTGCTGCAGAGAGCATCGTTGTAGCCATACCATCGCGGCGTGCAACATTCTTTGCACCGCCCTCGGCAAAGAACATGGGCGATTGCAGAGCCATATCACTCAAACGAATGGCGTCAAAATAGTCGCCACCCTTCTCGCAGGCGATAAGTTTCACGCAGGGGTTCAATGGCTTCTCAAACCACATAGCATCGAGGTTGTCGGCAGGAACAGAGAGTAGCAGACGGATATTATTCTCCGAGCACACCTTTGCAAAGGCACGAGCTGTATTTCCGGCAGAGGCAACAACCAAAACGCGTTTCTCGTCGTCACTCATACGGCCACATACACTATATGCCTCGGTCTCCTTGAACGAGCAGGTGGTCATCTTGGCACCATGTGCCGGACTATAACCATTCAGTGTGATGTAGAGATTCTCCAAGCCCAGGTGAGCTGCCAAAGCCTTGCTACGGAATGTAACGGGAGCCGCCGACCCCTTCAACATACGCTTTACAGGAAGCCAGTCGCAGAAGCGATAGAAGCCCAACTCATCCTTTACCTCGATTTTCTTCTTCTCGTAGATTGCTCTTACCAATGAAGGCTCGCAACATTCATTATCGGCCAAATCCCAACCGTGGTCGGCGAATTCGTGACCTGTGGCTACGCACTGCAGCGTATAGCTTGTAGGTTTGAAATTACTCATTTTTCTTGGATTGGATAATTTATACTAATGTGCAAAAATAACAAAAATCACCGAAACAGCGTACAGTTAGAGCATAAATTTGTATTTTTGTAGTGTATAAACTATGCGTTGAACAACTAAACAGATATGTTATGAAAAGATTTTTATTGCTTGCAATTGCTCTGGTGTTTGTTTTTTCAGCTTCGGCACAAACCAATGACTGGGCAAAGTTCGGCCGTTATGCCGAGGCAAATAAGAGTGTTACGGAACGCCCCGATGCGGTCTTTATTGGTAACTCCATCACCGAGCAGTGGGCTTCGCAGGACCCGGAGTTCTTCACGAAGAATAACTTCGTTGGACGAGGCATCAGCGGGCAGACCACAGCCGAGATGCTGGTGCGTTTTCGTCAGGATGTCATCGACCTGAATCCGCGAGTGGTGGTTATTATGGCGGGTACCAACGACATTGCTCGTAATAACGGTTATATTGCCCACGAGAATATTCTGGGAAATATCGCTTCGATGTGCGAGCTTGCGAAGATGAACGGCATAAAGGTTATCCTGTGCTCTGTTCCTCCTTGTGCGGTATTCAGCTGGCGAAAGGAGTTGAAGCCGGCAGAGCCTATTCGTGAGCTGAACAAGATGATTCGTGCTTACGCCGAGGAGAACAAGATTTTCTATCTTGACTATCATTCGGCCCTCACGACCGATGAGGGTGGCCTGCCCGAGAAGTGGACCTTCGATGGCTGCCATCTTAACTTGGAGTGTTACCGCACAATCAACGAGCCTATGGTCTGCGAAGCGATAGATAAGGTGTTGAAAGTGAAGAAAAACCACCGTCATCAGCCGATGAAGTAGCCGAACAATAGGGCAGATAAAACACTGCAGCCGATACTTTTGAGTGTCGGCTGTGGTGTTTTGTCGAAATAGTATCGTTCTCAGGTAGCGTCATTCTGAGCATTTGTTTTCAGACGCTCACGTCGGGCGTTGCCCTTCTCAGCGTGACGAAAACAAATGCGTGAGAATCTATTTTAATTCATATAATTCAGAAAGATTGCTTGAAATGTAATTTTTTTCATACATTTGTAACTATCCGCTGGGTAGTGTGAATGTTTTTTTGATGAAAGTGTATTAGCCTTTATCTCTGAAAATAAAGATAAACTAATTGACCTCACACTTTCTTATTTTTATAACCGCCACGAGGGGTCACGGCAAACTAACTCAACTTAATTATGAACGAAGTTATAGGAAGACGCCCCGACAACTATTTGGCTTGGGCTATCGTTACACTCATCTTGTGCTGCTGGCCTTTTAGTATTATAGCCATTGTAAACTCTGTGAAGGTAGATAGACTTTGGGATCACGGAGAGTATGATGAGGCTTTAAGATGCTCTGATGAAGCAAAGAAATGGGTGATTATTTCAGCCATTTTGGGTATAGTTATAAATGTTATGACTATTGTTTTGGCAATTATTGCTGGACGACTCATAGAAGAGGGTTGGTTGTAACGGATTACGTAGGGCTTCGGGATGAAAAAATATTTTGTGATAGGCATTGTCGCTATTGCTCTTCTGTGCCTTTATATTCTCGTTGACCCTGCAACTTCTCGCTTTGTTCCGAAGTGTCCGTTTCACTATCTTACGGGGCTTGATTGCCCGGCGTGTGGGGTGCAGAGGGCAGCACACGCCCTTTTGTACGGCGATATTGTAACGGCATTGAGGTATAACTACTTTTTGGCAATATCGATTCCCTATTTGATTGCCGTATTGGTTACAACCTTCGGCCGAGGCAGGAGAGTGCAGGCGGCACGGCGTTATATCCAGCACCCGACGGTGGTGTTGATATTTCTCGCCCTGACGATTGTGTGGTGGGTTGTGCGAAATATACCTTGCGTTCAGGAGCAACTATTGATGTTATAAACAAAACAGCCGACTTAACATTGCGTTAAGTCGGCTGTTTGTTTTTGCTGTGAGAGAAAACCTAATCCTCCCACTTCTCGTCACGCATAGACTTGGGTCTATCCTCCACGGCTGCTCCCCACGCTTTGTTAGGCTCGGGGCCCATCTCGAACTCCAAAACATTATCTCGGCCGAAGAGGTCGTTGTGGTGGAACCAAGTCTTGGTATAGGGCTTGCCATTGACTTTGAGTGACTGCACATAGCAGTTTTCGCGCGATGCCTCGGGTGCGAGAATCGTAAGCGTACCCTTGCCATGCTTCAATTTAAGACTCTTGAACATAGGCGTTCCGACGCAATAAACACCGTTTCCGTGCATCTGCGGGAAGATACCCATTGCACTCATAATATACCATGCCGACATCTGTCCGCTATCGTCATTACCGCAAATTCCGCCAGGAGTGGGGCGATAGAGGGTGTAGAGGATGTCGCTGATCTTCTTGTGGGCACGCCACGGCTGACCTACATAGTTGTACATATAGAGTATCTGATGTGCCGGCTCGTTGCCGTGGGCATACTGACCTACGCGACCCGTGATGTCCGATGCGGGGTTAGGGCCTGTAACGTGCGAGCTTACAAGGAACAGAGAATCGAGCTTCTCGACAAACTTCTCCTCGCCACCCATCAAATCGGCCAAACCTGCAACATCGTGCGGCACGAAGAAGGTCCACGACCACGATGTACCCTCGCAGAAGTCATCATCGGGCTGGTAGTGGTTCGAGTAGAAGGGGTCAAACGGCGTACGCCAGTTGCCGTTGCTGTCTTTACCACGCATAAAGCCCACTTCGGGGTCAAACAGATTCTTATAGCGTGCGGCACGCTGAATGTAGTAGTCATAGTCATCCTTCTTGCCCAGAGCCTTCGCCATCTGTGCCAGCGACCAGTCGGCATAGCTGTATTCCAGCGTCTTTGATACCGAACTAATCTCCAAGTCGCATGGAACATAGCCATATTTGTTGTAGTAGCGAGCGCCTCGGAACTGACGCAGGAAGTAGCCGAAGGTATCCTTGTTGGCCGAAACCTTCATAGCGTCATATATCGCCTCAACATCGTACTTGCGGATGCCCTTTGAGTAGATGTCCGAGATTGTCGGCACCGAGTTATAGCCAATCATACACATATTCTCCTGACCTGCCAGCAACCATACGGGCAACATGCCGCAGTTGTTGTAGTGCTCCTGCAGGGTCTTTACAAGGTCGTTCATCACCTCGGGGTGGAGAATCGTGATGAGCGGAATCTGCGTGCGGAAGGTATCCCATGGGCTGAAACAACCACCATAGTAGTTGAACTTGCCCTTGTGTACCTTGATGTCCGATGAACGATACTCGCCCGTAACGTCGGAGTAGAGCTGCGGGTAGAGGTGAGCAAAGTAGAGGCTTGTGTAGAAGGCCTCCTTCTCGGGTGAGTTCTCATCGTCGATGATGATTGCCGCGAGGGTCTCATTCCATAGGTTGTTCATCTTCTGACGCACCTTGTCGAAATCCCAGGTCTTTATCTCCTTCTTCACATTCTTGCGAGCACCCTCCATGCTTGCCGGAGAGATACCCACGCGAGCCACCACAGGAGCATCACCCTCGCCAAACTCCACGACGGCACGTACATCGGTTGATTCCCACTCGGTTACACCCTCCTGTCGGCGGCAGTGGTTGTAGAGTGTGATATTTTTGATAGGCTCCGAGAACTCGGCGTAGAAATAGACGTGCATCTCGGGTACCCAGCCGTTTGATATGCGGTATCCGCGTATGGTGCGGTCATCGACCAGCTCGATGCGGGCTGTGCGTACGGTATCCCAGTCATCTTCGGGAATGATGGTGCATGAGCCACGTCCGCCGTGCTTCATATCGAGGAAAATCTGACGGCTCTTGCCCTTGGGGTAGGTGTAGCGGTGCATACCGCAACGCGAGGTGGCGGTGAGCTCTACCTTGATGTCGCTGTCGAGCAGCTTCACGCTGTAATAACCCGGCTCGACGTGTTCCTTGTCCTTGTCGTGAGAGTAGGGTGCCGAGAACTCCGAGGGGCAACGGTCACCACCCAGCCAGTCGGGCGATGCCAGCGGCATAAACATAATATCCATAAAGTCGGTACCACCCTGACCGCACTTGTGCGTGTGGCTGAAACCCTTTATGTGGCCGTGATAGTATTTGTAACCCGAACCCCAGTAGAATGTGTCAGGACCCAAGCCCACCATACCGAAAGGTGCTGTCGCAATGGGTGTTACGTTGCCCGGATCGGCTGTGCCCATCATCGGGCGTACAAGGTCGGCGGGGCGGAAATCAGCCTCCTGTGCCTGTGCTGCCGAGCAGATAAAGATGGCCGCTGCAAGCAGAATTATTCTCGAAATTTTGTTCATAGTGTTATGTTTTATTCTTTTATCTCTCTATTGTCAGGAACGGATGCGACGGCCGTTTTATTTGGTCAGACCCATTTTTTTGTTGCCGCCTACCACCCCGAAATATACTTTTGACAAAGATAAAATAATTTTTCTTAAAGGCATAGAAAATAAAACTTTGTGAAATGATTTTTTGCAAACCGATTTGATAGTGAGAAGGGGCATGACTACTCACCATTCACTTTATACAACAAGGGGATGGAGGACTAACCAAATTGCGTTGCAATTTGCTTTTCCTCCTTCTTGCAAGGCATAGCCTGCCAGCAGTCTCTGCCCTTGCTTCGTGCGTCGGTTCGAACCTACGGTTCTCGTCCTCCCGACTATATAAAACAAAAACGGAACATCAAAAGATGTTCCGTTTCCGTCTTAGTAGCGGGGGGAGGACTCGAACCTCCGACCTCCGGGTTATGAGCCCGACGAGCTGCCAACTGCTCTACCCCGCGATGTATCGTTATATGGGCCGTAGCCCGATATTTCGTGGTTAAGTGGTGCAAAGATAGTGAAAAAATCGACTTCCGCAAAATTATTTTTAACTTTTTTATAAAATAAAAAGTCGTGTGTGGGCGGGTGTGGTGTTATAACTGCTTTTATTTCAGGTTTTTAGCCACTATTTCCGACAGATCGGATACCGAGTGCTTTGTGCCTCGTGCAATGGCCTTTTTGCAGAGCGGGCAGGCGGTGACGATGGTCTCGGCACCCGTAGCCTCCAGCTCGTCGGCCACACTGCGTGCGATGGTGAGTTGCTGGGCATCATTGATGGCGGTATTGGCCACCGACGAGCCGCAGCAGAGTGAATCTCGGCGGTTATGCTTCGGCTCCAACAATATGCCCACAGCCTCGATAACGGCACGCGGCTGGTCATAGATGCCACTTCCGCGACCCAGTTCACACGGATCGTGGTAGGTGTAGCGTTGTTCTGCCGAGTAGCCAACTTTCAGTCTGCCCTGTTGCAGCAGTCGCAGGATATACTCCGAGTGGTGCAGTACCTCGATGCCTTGCAGGTCGTAGTCCTCGCGGAAGACCCTCAAACAGATAGGGCAGGAGGTTACCAGCGTTGAGATGTTGTGCTTCTCGAAGAGTGATTTGTTGTAGTCAATCATCTTCTGTGCCGAGTCGCTTTCGCCCGATAGCTTCAATGGGCGACCACAGCATACGCTGCCCTCTTTATCGGCCCACCATACCTTTTCGCCGGCGGCCTCAAAGATGCGTTGCATAGCCGACATGGTGTTGGGTGTAAGAAGCGTCATACAACCCGCAAAATAGCCCACGCGACCCTCGCCCTGCGAGAGGTCTATGCCTCGCAGGTAGTTGTAACGCCCCTCGTTGGGGATGTTTCGCATTGTTGTACGGGAGTTTTGTCGCAGGGTATTGAGGTTGATGCCCACCGGACACACAGCCTCGCAACGGCCGCACATAAGGCAGTTGTTGGCTATCTTCTGTTGCAACATATTGTAGCGGCGGTCACGCAGGAAATATACCGACTGCACATCGTTTATACCCAGCTGACTCTGCAACTGACAGGGGTCGATACATATTCCGCAACGTGAGCATGCCTCAATCTCAAAGTTGTCGTACGACTTGGTCTTTGCCGCAGGACGCAGGCGGTAGTGACGCAGGAAGATGAGGGGTATCTCGGTAAAGATGTGCATATAACGTGAGAAGGGCATCGCCACGAAGAATATGCCCAACGCCGAAGAGTACATCCACCACATCGGTTCGTAGAGAGCCATCAGAACGTCGGCGTCGATATGCTGCGAGAGTAGTGTGCCTATGTTGCCCGTGAGGAAACCGCCTCCGCCATAGATAGCACAGGTGATGCTCTCGGCAAGGAGTCGCAGCGGGAATACAAACCACAGGGCAGAGAGGGCTATGCGGTCAAAGAAGATATGCTTCGTGGTGCGACGCATACCCATAAGGCGTGAACGCACTCGTTTAAGCCATGCCAGCGTGACACCCGACAGCACGAATAGCAGCAGGGCATCCATAACATTGTCGAACAGAGGCTTGTGGCCCTCAATACCGTTCAGAGGTACGAAATATTTGAAAAAGACGTGTCCTTGCAGCGGTACCCACTCTGTTCCGAGATAGGATAGGGTCTCGAGCCAGCCCACCACGATAAGCAGAAACCAGCCGAAGGCGAGGCTCATGTGCATATATCCCAGCACGACGTTGCGGCGGAATATGCGGCGGTGCAGCAGCGACTCACATACAATCTCCCATACCGCCGAGAGTGTGCGAGGAGTAAAGATTCCCTTGGCGATAAGTATCATATCGCTTGTCGGGAGCTGTCGCAACCACGAGAAATATTTCAGCACAACGCTGAGGAACATCAGCGTTGCACCGACAATAAACGGTATGCAGAAAAGTGCGAAAAAAGTCATTGCAATATTTGTCTAAAAATCGCCCAGTTTTCTCTTAATGAGCATAACGATACCTCGCGTATTGATGCCTCGCGGACAGACCAGACGGCACTTGCCGCAAAGCATACATTTATTGAGCTCCATATAAGCCCCCTGGTACTCGCCACGACGCACCAGCGTATGCACCTTGCGGAAGTTGAAATCGGTAAGGTTGCCGGCAGTGCATGATGCGGTACACGACCCGCAGCCGATACAGGCCTGCAACTCCGGCATTTCGAGTATAATCTCGTTGCTCTTCCGAAGGTTGTTGTTGTCAATATCAATGACGCGTGGCTTATTTATCGAAAAACCGAAATTAATCATACCTCACCTGCATTTATTGTTTCTGGAGCCAATCCTTGATACGCAGGGCAACCGTTGTAGCCTCGTTCAGCGTCTCGCCAACACTCTTCGGAGAGGTGATTGTTCCGGCGTAGAATATACCCTCCACATTACTCTCCACGTTGTGCATAAAGTTGTCCTGTGGCTTCATAAAACCACTCTCCTGGCATTGCAGGCCATAGCGTGCAGCCAGCTCGGCGTTCTCCTCGTTGGCACGCATACCGACGAGCAGCACAAGCATATCGACACTCATCTTCAACGGGCGACCCGTAAGCGTATCTTCAGCTTTGAGCTGCAGGCGACCATCTATGGTGGGGCTAACCTCTGAGATACGACCTCTTACGAAGTGTACGTTGTGCTTGACCTGTGCTTCGCGATACATCTCCTCGTAGCCGGGGCCGAACATACGGATATCCATATAGAAGTTAAAGACATCGGCCGTAGGGAACATCTCTTTCAGCTCGATAGCCTGCTTTACGCCCGTCACGCAGCACACCTTCGAGCAGTGACGCTGACACACCTTCTCGTCGCGTGAGCCTACGCAGTGCAACAGAGCTATGCGGCGTGGCTTGTTGCCGTTTTTCAGCACTATCTCGCCTCGGTTGAACATATCTTCAAGGTCGGCCGAGGTGACTACGTTGTCGTAGATACCGTAGCCGTACTCCTCCTTGATGCGTGCGTCAAAAAGAGTAAAGCCTGTGGCCAGAACCACAGCGTCGCACTCCAATTCATCGCCTGTCGAGAGTGTGACCTTGCGAGGTGTTATCTCTGTGGCTGTCACGCCACAGCGTAGTGATATATTCGCAGCTTTGGCAAACTTCAAACGTAACTCTCCGAGTACATCTTCTGCCGGAGTGAATGAGGGGAAGAGCCGATGCCACGATGCGAGTTTTCCGCCCGTAGCGTGCTCCTTCTCGATAACGGTTGCCGATATGCCGAGAGAGGATAGCTCCACGGCACACTGCATTCCGGCAATGCCTCCTCCTATGATTACTATATGCTTCATCTTTATTCTATCGCTTAATCTTGTAGAGAGTCTCTTTGGCTCTGCTGTTTACTATGGCACTTTCGGGGCAACCTATATATTTGCCATTACGACCGAGGTACTTTGCCGAGGGGTCATACTCTATGCCCATCTTGCCCAACAGGGGCTCAACATCCACCTGATGCATCTGCATACCCAGTTCCCAGGGGTCATACCCAAGCACAAGGCCTGCCATCTCCTCGTATGTGAGGACCGGTATGCCACAGCCATTTTGCCCATAGGTCGTTCCCTCCATCTCGGCTATGGTATATTGCCATTTGTCGAGGAACATCGAACAGCCGGGGCAGTTCGTGACGATAAAATCGGGACGGTAGGGCGACATACTCTCCAGCTTCTTGTGCGAGTTGGCTATCGAATAGCCTCGGTTGGCCTGCACGAGATAGTTGCGGAAGCCGAAACCGCAGCAGTGGCGACGTTCGGGATAATCGACCACCTCGCCTCCCCACTCTTCGACCATACCGGCCAGAACGTAGGGGAACTCCGAGCCTCCGATGCCCGACTTGGGGAATATCTTTGCGTAGTGACAGCCTATATGCTCCACAACACGCAGCGGCTCTCCGGTGTGTGCATTTACAAGTCGGTGCTTCGCTTTGCGGGCAATCTCCTCGCGGTGGTGGAAGATAACGTCCGATGTGTGAGCCAGATTCTTCGGCTTGGCAAACTCTCGGCCTGTGGCCTTGTAGAGTGCCTCGCGAGTCTGCTCCTCCAGCTCGGGGAACTCCTCCCAGGTGTTCAGTAGCTCGGTGTAGATGCCGAACGATGTGATGCACGACGAGGTGAAGTTCTCGTATCCGGCCTCGGCCATAAGCGAAAACTGACGGGCCACGACGGTCATAATCGTAGGCAGAGGTACTATGTCGGAGTGGTAGCCGATACCCGTACACGATGTGTGCAGCGGGTCATCAAAGATGTTACGGCCCAAATCCTTTGACAATATATTCAGGAACGCCTTCTCGCTTCCGGGAAAGAAGTTCTGGCGTATGCACGAACGAGCATAGTAGTAGTTATCGTCGGCAATATCTTTCTGGTAGTCGGTCCAACTCGATCTCTTCATATTAATAGTGTTCGTTGGAGTTGTGTGTATAGACATCGCGGAAATACTCCTCATCGGCACCGTTGTAGCCCATCTCGCGGGCCTTGCGGTCGGAGTGGCTCTCTATGGCGTTGAAGAACTCTGTACCGCCGGTAATGTCGAAAATCCTGTGAATCTCTTCCAGGGTGGCATCGCTAACCTTTCGTAAGGCTCCTGCTCCCTCCTTGCCGTAAGAGTCGGAGAACTGTCCGAAAATCTCTTTGTCGTTGTCGAGAATCCACTTCCATACGGTTCCCTGCTCGGGGTGCATATCGGGGCGTATAGCTTTGGGTGTGAGGCAATAGCCCGTACGCAGGATATTGTCGCCTATGGTGCGTTTGATGGCCAGCTGCTGGCGACCCTTCTCACTCTCTACAAAGAAGCCCAGCTTCTGCGACAGCGTACGCAGAGCCTGAATCACATAGCCGGGGGTGTTGCCTCGCGGACAACGTGGGCGGCACGACATACACTCGCCGCAATACCATATAGTGTCGCTTTTGAGCAGAGCCTCGATGGCCTCATCATCGCGAGTCTGTACGATTGAAATCATCTGACGGGGGTCGTAGTTGTAGAAGGCCGCAGCAGGGCATACCGCAGTACATACGCCGCAGTTCATACACGCTTTGAGTCCCTCTTTCAGACGGACATCCTCCATCAATAAATCGAAATATTTACCCATAAAAAAGTAACCTTGCTCAGGGAGCAAAGTTACTCTAAAACCAACCTTTCGGGGTTAGTAAAAATACCTATTTTCAATTATGAGTGGCTCTTATGATAGCTATTGGTGGCTGATTCTTTCATACTCCTGGAATGAGAATGGGTAGGGGTATTTCTCGCCACAGGGGAATGACTCCTCGCTTTTAAGACGCCATTGCGAGGCATCCCACTCGGGAAATGAGGTGTCGCCATCGTATGGGTGTTCAACCCTTGTGAGGTAGAATTTATCGGCCAAAGGCATAGCCTGTGCATAGATTTGAGCACCGCCGATGATGAAAATCTCCTCCTCCTGCGGGAAGAGTGCTATGGCCTTCTCCAGCGAATCAACAACCGTGCAACCCTCTATATGCGTGATGGTGCGGCTGATGACCACATTCTGTCGATTTGGCAGAGGTCGTCCCAGCGATTCAAAGGTCTTGCGACCCATAATGACGGGGTGTCCCGATGTGATACGCTTGAAGTTGCGTAAATCCTCCGAGATATGCCACAGAAGGGCATTTTTGTCGCCAATCGTGCCGTTTTGTGCTACGGCTACTATCACGCTTACCATTGCTTGAACTTTTATTAGAATGACATTGGGGCCTTGATTGCGGGGTGGGGGTCATAACCCTCCAGAGAGAAGTCCTCAAAGCGGAAGTCAAAGACCGACTTTACCTCGGGATTAAGACGCATCGTGGGGAGTTGTTTTGGCTCGCGAGAGAGCTGCTCCTCAACCTGCTCCATGTGGTTCAGGTATAGGTGCGTATCGCCCAAAGTGTGAATAAACTCACCCGGCTGCAAGCCGCACTCCTGAGCAATCATCAGCGTCAGTAGAGCATACGAAGCGATGTTGAACGGCACACCGAGGAAGGTGTCGGCACTACGCTGGTAGAGCTGGCACGACAGGCGGCCTTCGGCCACATAGAACTGGAACAGAACGTGGCACGGCGGCAGAGCCATATCCTCAACCTCGGCTACATTCCACGCCGAGACAATCATACGACGTGAGTCGGGGTTGTGCTTGATGGTGTCGATGACCTGACGTATCTGGTCGATATGTGAGCCGTCGGGTTTGGGCCAGCTACGCCACTGATAGCCGTAAACGTGGTTCAGGTCGCCGAAGGTGTAGCCCTCGATAGGCGACGGGATGCGTTGCTGTGCCGCCTCGAGGAAGGTATCCATCGCAACGGGTAGAACGCCGTGGCGGATACATAGCTCGTTATAGTAGCGGTAGGCGTCGTTGTCCCATATATGCACCCCGTTATCAACGAGATATTTGATGTTGGTATCACCCGCCAGAAACCACAACAGTTCGTGTATGATGCCCTTCAAAAAGACCTTCTTTGTGGTGAGCAGGGGGAAGCCCTCTGCGAGGTTGAAACGCATCTGATGACCGAAAACACTGCGTGTGCCTGTGCCTGTGCGGTCACTCTTGACGATTCCCTCGTTCTTTATGCGGTTTAACAGGTCGAGATACTGTCTCATTATCTGAATGTTTTAAGTTCCAGTTTGCCCTTTGTGTCGATTGTGCCGTAGTATATCTCCTCGTCAGTCCAGTCACTCATAAAGAGTATTTCAAGGCCCTCCTCTCTAACTATATGCCCCAGATGCAGGTGCCCGAAGATGACATAGTCGGTGTCGGGGTGCTGCTGCTTGTATGAGTGGGCGTAGTCGATGAGAAAGCCGAGTGACTCCACGGTCGATGGTTTGGGGTGCGACAGGCGTGATTTGTTGCTCCACCACTTGCCGAAACGCAGTGCGAGGTCGGGATGCACCACCCACGAGAATATCGCACGGAGTATCTTTGAACGGAAGCAGGTGTTCATCAGTCGCAGCATAGGCTTGCCGGCGATGTTCATATTGTCGCCGTGTGCGATGAATGTGCGACGACCGGCGATGACTCTCTCCTGTGGCGTGAACTGAACCTCCACACCACACTCGCGACAGAGATAGTCGCGGCACCACATATCGTGATTGCCTGTTATAAGGGTGATTTTAATGCCTCTGTCGGTCAGAGAGGCCAGCTTGCCGAGTGTGCGTACAAAGCCCTTTGGTACGACGTTGCCGTACTCAAACCAGAAGTCGAATATGTCGCCTACAAGAAATATCGTATCGGCATCCTTGCCTGCCATATCGAGCCAACGCAGGAAACGCTGCTCTGTGCAACGAGCCTGCTGCTCATCGCCACCTCCGAGGTGTATGTCCGATACAAAATAGTACATCCGTGAGGATTGCTTTTGATGCCCCCTGAAAGGGCCTCCGATTAGAGTAACTTCTTAATCTCTGCCTCCAAGCTCTCGCCCGTCAAATCCTTGCCCGCAATGTGTCCCTCGCGGTTGATAAGGTAGTTCGAGGGCAACTTCTGCACGTTATATACGCCCAGAGCCGGAGAACTCTCACCACGCAGGTCGCTGACCGTAATCCAGGGTATCTTCTGCTCCTGAATGGCATTGATCCACACAGCCTTTGATGTGTCGATTGATACCTGGAAGATTTCAAAGCCCTGCTCGCGGTACTTGGTGTATAACTCTTTCAGGTCGGCATTCAGGGTGTTGCTGTTACCCAACGCTGCTGACCAGAACTGGAGCAAAACCACCTTGCCGATGTTTGATGACAACGAACGTTTGTTGCCGAACATGTCGGGAAGAGATATTTCGGGAATAGTGGTCTCCTTGACCTGTGAGAGCAGGCTGATCTGTGCATCCATACGGGCAATCTGACTGCGGAGTATGGGCAGATAGTGGCTCTCGGGGTAGGTCTCGGCAATAGCGTCAGCCACAGTGCGATAGTAAATCACATCGCTGTCGCCATTGAAGAGGTATGCCTCATTGAGCAGTCGCTGATGCAGTGCATATACGGCTGCTATGCGATTCTTATTCTCAATAATGAAGTGCAGCTGCTGCTTCTTGATGTCGAGATAGAGCTTTGAGTACTCCTTTGTAATCTCCTTGCGTTGCTCGTCACTCAACCCGTCAGAGAACTTTGCTATAATGCCGTTGAGCTTGACTGCACCATCAATGAACGATTGGTTGAACTGCTGCAAGAGCTCCGATTCCAGCGAACCTATCACCGTGTAGTTGCGGGCAACCTTGCCGGCTGCATTCAGCTCAATGTTGTCGCCACCCATCAGCAACAGAGGGATACGTTCGTTGTCAAAGATGATGTTATACAGCGACGGAGTCTCTGCAACATTGCCAATCTGGAGCTTGAAGCGACCGTTCTCGTCTATCTTCACCGAGTCCAGCAATATCTGCTCCAGGGCTGTTGTCTGCTCCAGATAGACCATGTCGGCCTGTGAGCCTACGAAGCGGCCTGAAATATTAACCTTTGAAGATTGGCACGATGCCAAACCCATAACAAGTGTCAGTGCAATAAAAATTATCTTTTTCATCGTGAAATGAGGTTTCTAAACTAAAACACAAATGTAGTCATTTTTGCTGAAAACGCAAAAATATATCTGCGAATTGTCTTTTCGTATCGGCTCGCTGTTATTTTTTCTGGTTTCTGGCCTTCGCCTTCTGCTGGGTATTTTTTGCTGTACCCTTCTGTGCAGGGCGTTGCATACCCTTTTGCGGACGCTGCGAAAGGTGTTGTTTATAGTCGCTTCGGAGATTATTCAAGGCAATTTCATCCAGCTCGATGCAATTTTCGGACATCTGCTTTATGTCTTTTATGATTACCTCGTTGTTGGGGTGCTCCTGATTGTACTCAAAGCTCTTGGCACGCATATAACGGGCCAGCGAGTTGATAGCCACATTGCGTGCTTCGCGGTTGGGCTCATCGCACAATGCACGCAGCGTGCGAGCTACATATTTGCCATAGTGCTTGAACTCGATGCGGCCCTGTGAGTAGGGCATACGCGAGGGCGTTATGGTCAAATCCTGACGCGTAGGACGCGGGTAGGGCGAATCTACATCTAATTGGAAATCAGACATGATAAAGAGGTGGTCCCACAGCTTGTGAGTGAAGTCGGCCGTGTCACGCAGCGTTGGCTGAAGATTACCCATAACGGCGATGACGGCGTGAGCCTGACGGTTGCGTTCCTCTCTGTTGTCAATCTGCATCAGCATATCGACCATCTGATGAATATGGCGACCATACTCGGGAAGATACAATCGGCGACGCGTGTTGTTGTAATTCTTTTTCATAAAATCTATTTGCGATTCTTGCTCATTGCTCCGTCTGGATATGTTTGTTTAAGTCGTATTTTATCTTTTTTCGGGCGATGAGAATGAACCTTTTTAAGGCTTACAGATGGCTTCTTTACGGTCGTTTGCCGCTGCTCGGCAAGATTGGAAAGACCGAATAAAGAGGCTACCTTTGATTCTGCAAAGTAAGCGTAAAAATTATTAAAAAACAAAATATGGCAAAGGTTTTAATCCTGCAACAATCAAAAAGTATGCGAAATACGCTGCGTGAAAGACTGGAATTTGAAGGCTTCACAACAACAATTGCCGAACGGGGCGATTTAAGTGAGGAGGTGTGTCTGCGGCGTGGATATGATGCTGTTGTGGCGGGTGCCGAGGTGGAGGGTGTCGCTATGCTGGGCATCCCTTTTATAATAACGACCTCGTCAGGCTCGATTGAGGGAGCTGTCGAGGCGGTGCGAAGTGGTGCGGAGGATTACCTCACGACACCTGTCGATATGAATCGTCTGCTCGCCTCGCTGCGGCGTGTGGTGGAGAGGGAGGAACGGTCTATACCACAGCCGACACCCCTCGTACGCCCAAAACGACGTTCGGCTGGTGATACGGGGCAGATTATAGGCTCATCGCGAGAGATTGGCCTCGTGCGTAAGCTGATAGATAAGGTTGCTCCATCGGATGCCCGCGTGCTGATAACGGGTGAGAATGGCACGGGCAAGGAGCTGGTCGCAAGGTGGTTGCACGAGAAGAGCAGTCGTGCGGGAGCTCCGTTTGTTGAGGTGAACTGTGCTGCGATACCTTCGGAACTTATTGAGAGTGAGCTGTTCGGCCACGAGAGGGGAGCATTTACCTCGGCCATAAAGCAGCGTAAGGGTAAGTTTGAGCAGGCCAACGGCGGCACTCTCTTTATGGATGAGATAGGCGATATGTCGCTGTCGGCACAGGCGAAGGTGCTGCGAGCCTTGCAGGAGAGTAAAATCAGCCGTGTGGGCAGCGACAAGGATGTGCCCGTCGATGTGAGGGTCGTGGCGGCGACCAACAAGGATATAATCACCGAGATTGCGAAGGGTAATTTCCGCGAAGATTTGTATCATCGCCTGAGTGTCATACTCATAAAAGTACCGCCCCTGCGTGAGAGGGCAGGCGATATTGCCGAACTGGTGGAGTATTTTGTGGAAAAGATTGCCTCGGAGCACTCAATGCCGCCCAAGCGGGTCGAGCAGGCGGCTGTCGATGCTCTCTCGGCTATGCCGTGGAGTGGCAACATACGCGAGTTGCGTAATGTGGTTGAGAGGCTGATGATTCTCAGCGGCGAGAATATAACGCTTAACGATGTGAAGATGTATTGTTAAGAGAAAAGCAATTCTCGCAGCTCATCTACGGTCGTGACGATATGCTCTGCACCGGCATCTTCCAGCTCCTTGCGGGAGCGGAAGCCCCACGTTACGCCTATGGAGTGTATGCCGGCATTGTGTGCCGTCTCCACATCCACCGCCGAATCGCCCACCATAATGCATCTGTCCAACGCTACGTCAGCCTTTTGCAGCACGATATCTATAAGGTCGGTCTCGGGCTTCAGAGGTACGCCCTCGCGGTTGCCGCACACCTCAACCCACTCCACCTGCGGGAAGAACTTGCCAATGAGCTTCTCGGTGCCTGCCTGAAACTTGTTCGACACAACGGCTAACTTGCAGCCACTCGCTTGCAGCGAGGCCACCAGTTGGGGTATGCCCTCGTAGGGCTGTGTTTTGCAGTCGATATGGTCGATGTAATACTCCATAAAGTCCTTGCGGGCAGCCTTCACATACTCCTCGGAGAGCAGCTCTTCGGGTAGGGCCCTCTCCACCAGTCGGCGTATGCCGTTGCCGACAAATGAGCAATACTCCTCGTAGGTGTGTGAGGGGAGTCCTCTCTGCGAGAGCATATAGTTGCACGCCGTGGCAAGGTCGCCAAGGGTGTTGAGCAGCGTGCCGTCAAGGTCAAATATTATGAGTCTGTTATTCATTGGTCTGCTTCTTTGCTTTGAAAATCTTATAGCCTGTCGCCGCCACCAAGATAGACATCATCGGGCTGACAAGGTTGAATATGCAGTAGGGCAGGTAGGTGAGTGTCGCCACACCCAGCACCGTAGATTGGGCCATACCGCACGAGTTCCACGGTATAAGCACCGATGTCACCGTAGCCGAGTCCTCGACGCTACGCGAGAGCAGGCGGCGTTCCAGTCCGCGATTGTCGTAGAGGTGGCCGAAGAGGTTGCCCGTCAGGATGATAGAGATATACTGGTCGCCTGTCGTGAGGTTGAAAAATATGCCCGAACATACGGTTGAGCTGACGACGCTTATCGTGCGGTGGGCCATACGCAGGAAGATTTGCGATATGGCAATCAGCATACCACTGCCCCACATAACGCCTCCGAAACACATAGCACAGATGATGAGCCAGATGGTATTCATCATACCGCCCATACCGCTTGTGGCGACAAGGTCGTTGAGCAGCGGGCTGCTGGTCTCTACGGCGGTGTCGGTCGTGGTGGCGAGGATGATAGCCTTGAATGACGAGAGTGTCGAGAGCTCCTCCACATCCGCTATACGCATCAGAATATCGGGCTGTGCGATAGCCATAGCCACGGCAGCCATCAACGCTGACGAGAAGAGTGTCACGATGGCAGGCAGTCGGCGGCTGATGAGCAGACCCGTCAGCACGGGCACGAGCAGCAGCCACGCCGAGATGTTGTAGGTCGCTTCGAGGGCCGAGCTGATTTGTGCCGTGTCGGTTGCGGTAGCAGGGGTTGCGAAGAATCCTGCAATGGCAAAGACTATGATGGCGATGATGAGTGACGGTATGGTCGTGAAGAGCATATATTTGATATGCGTGAAGAGGGGCACCTCCGATGTCGATGATGCAAGGACTGTCGTGTCACTCATAAGCGAAATCTTGTCGCCGAAGTATGCTCCCGATATGATTGCACCCGCAATCCAGCCATCGTCGAAGCCGAGGGCTCGGCCTACGCCCATCAGGGCAACGCCTATCGTGGCTATGGTGGTCCACGATGAGCCTGTGAGCAGCGATATCAACGCACAGATGATGCACGATGCGGGCAGGAAGATGCTGGGGTGGAGTATCTTCAAGCCGTAGTATATGAGTGTGGGAATCACGCCGCTGGCCATCCACGTACCGGCAATGGCACCTATCAGCAGAAGTATGATAAGGGCGGGCGTGGCACTACGCATATTGGTAACTATGGCATCCTCCAACGTCTGCCACTTGCAGCGATAGCCCACGATGGCAATAGCGGTGCAGACCGCCGAAGCCGAGAGCAGCGAGAGCTGGCTGGCACCCATAATGGAATCGCCGCCAAAGAGTTTTATCGAGAGAGCAAGGAATGCAACCAGTACAGCAAGTGGTATCAACGATACTACGACTGAGGGTTGCGAGGCTCTATTTGTCTGTTCCATATATATAGTTTTTGAATTTACGGCGGCAAAGATAGTGATAAAAAGGTAATTTGTGAAAAAACGAAGTTACATTACCTCGGCACGGCAACGCAAAATAATTTTGAATTAATTGTTATATTTGCGTACAAGAAAAGTCATTTTTTATGTTAAGACTATCGCTTATCATCTCCACCTACAACCGTTCCGACCTGCTTATCGGTGCGTTGCAGTCGGTTGTGCAGCAGAGTGCTGACCCCCAGCTATGGGAGTGTGTTGTGGTGAATAATAACTCTACGGACGATACTCTTGCCCGCTTTGAGGAGTTCGCTGCCAAGCACCCCGATTTCAACCTGCGTATCGTCACCGAGACCACACAGGGCCTGTCGTATGCCCGCAACCGAGGCATCCGCGAGAGTGAGGGCGAGTATATAGCGATTATCGACGACGATGAACGCATCGCCGAGGAGTTTATCGAGGCCTACATTGAGTTGTTCGATACCACACCCGACGCTATGGCGGCAGGAGGCCCTATCGTGGCGGAGTATCAGACGAGGAGGCCACGTTGGATGTCGTGCTTCACCGAACGCCCGATAGCCAACACTATGTATTGGGGCGACAAGGTGCGTGAGTTCCCCAAGGGGCGTGTTCCGGGTGGCGGTAATATGGCGTTGCGTCGTTCTGCGGTGCGTAGATATGGCGTCTTTGATACCTCGCTGGGTTATGTCGGCGAGTCGTTGCTTGGTGGCGAGGAGTGTGACCTGTTTGAACGCTTGCAGATTGCCGAGGCCAAATACTATTATGTTCCGAAGGCTGTGATGTACCACATCATTCCCGACCGTAAGCTCACGCCCGACTACTTTGAACGCCTATGCCGCAATGTGGGCAAGAGTCAGATGTGTCGTGCCCGCTACTATCATCGCGAGGGCCATCTGCGTCGTGCCGAGATTGTCAAGTGGATGGCTACGCTGGTGCTTGCTGCGTGGTATTTCATCACCTTACAGTGGGGTAAGGCGAAGTATATAGTCAAGATGAGATACTATATATCAAGTGGTATATATGGCAAGCAGTAGGTCCGAGATATAGATATGAAAGAAAAAGAGTGGCTTCGACCACTCTTTTTTTTCTTGTTCTACATCGAGAGAATCTTCACTATGTCGAGGTCTTTCAGGTCCATCTGCTGCGAGTGGGCTATGGCCTTCTTGAATGGCACATACACCAGCTCGCCGTTCTTGATACCTATCATCACATTACGCTGACCCTCCGACAGGGCCTCAATGGCCATTGCTCCCATCTTCGATGCCAATATGCGGTCTTTGGCCGTGGGTGAGCCTCCACGTTGCAGGTGACCGAGAATCGTCACGCGGGCATCAAACTCGGGAAACTCCTTCTTGATACGTTCCGCCAGACCCAATGCTCCGCCCGTAGCCTTATTCTCCGCTACGAGTACGATAGCCGAGTTCTTGCTCTTGCGGAAGCCGTTGTGAATAAGGTCTGCAAGCTGGTCCACCTCGGTCTCGCGTTCGGGGATGATAGCCGCCTCGGCACCCGATGCGATAGCTCCATTCAGAGCAAGGTAGCCCGCCGTGTTGCCCATAACTTCCACAAAGAAGAGGCGTTCGTGACTGCTCGCCGTATCACGCAACTTATCCACAGCATCAACAATGGTGTTCAGAGCCGTGTCGTAGCCTATGGTCTCGTCGGTGCCATCCACGTCGTTGTCAATCGTACCGGGCAGACCCACGATGGGCACATCAAACTCCTCGGCAAATTGCTGTGCTCCCGACAGTGAGCCGTCGCCACCTATGACAACAAGTGCGTCGATGCCCTCTGCCTTCATATTCTCGTATGCCTGACGGCGACCCTCCTCGGTGCGGAACTCCTTGCTGCGTGCCGTTTTGAGAATCGTGCCACCCTTCTGTATGATGTTACTCACACTCTGCGACTTGAACTCTACTATCTCGCCCGTCACCAAGCCGTGGTAGCCACGCATAATGCCCTTGACCTTATATCCATTATATATAGCCGTACGCGTCACGGCACGAATTGCCGCATTCATACCCGGGGCATCACCGCCCGAAGTGAGTATTCCTATACATTTTATTGCCATAGTCCAAATGTTTTTCTGTTGTAGTGCAAAAATAGCGATTTTTTTTCTCTATTAAATAGAGAAGTGACAAAAAAGTCAGGTTTTTTGTAAAAATATACTACTTTGTGATACCAAGTATAAAAACTTTTCATATATTTGCAGTGTGAAAATATTCAATATTGTCATTTAACCATACTAAAACATACACACACTATGAAAGAGACTATTAATGTAAACATCGGTCAGCAGGCCTTTACGCTGGATGTCGATGCCTATCGCAGATTGACCGCCTACATCGAAGATGTATCGCAGCGTCTGCCCGAGGGGGACAACGAGACCCTCGCCGATATTGAGGCCCGCATAGCCGAGATATTCCGCGAGAAGGTACCCTCGCCGATGATGGTTGTTACTCTCTCCGTTGTTGAGAGTACTATCGAGCAGCTGGGAGCTCCCGAGACCTTTGGCCAGACCTCACGCCGCGTAAACTCTGACGGAAGCGAGGCTGCGGAGCCGAAGAGTGAAAGAGGAAAACTCTATCGTTCTCGCAGCAAGCGTATCTTGGCTGGCGTATGTGGCGGTATAGCCGATTATCTGAATGTAGATGTTTCGCTGGTGAGATTGGCTGCTCTATTCTTATTCTTTACCGTCGGCTTTGGAATCCTCTATATTATTCTGTGGATTGTAACGCCCGAAGAGCCCGCAATGCAGATAAGTCTTGATAATGAAGTTGAACCCAAACAATAAACAATAACGCCTTATGATAGTTACAATGATTATAGTGTCGGTTGTCGCCTTGACTGAGTATATTATGACAAAAATACACAAATAGATAGGAGGAGAAGATATGAACGAAGAGAATGTAAAGGTCCAAATGCGTAAAGGAATCCTCGAATATTGCATCCTGGCAATACTATCTCGCGAGGACTCCTATGCACCGAAAATCATCGCCGAACTGAAAGCGGCACAGATGATTGTTGTGGAGGGTACGCTATATCCTATCCTTACACGACAGAAGAACGCTGGTCTTTTGACCTATCGTTGGGAGGAGTCGCCACAGGGCCCTCCACGCAAATACTATATGCTCACCGAGGCTGGTCGTCAGCAGCTTGCAATGCTCGACGAAGCGTGGGATGAGTTGGTCGAGCAGATTAAGGTTGTTCGCGGAAAGTAGTCATTAACCAATTAAACAAACAGAGAATTATGAAAAAGATTATAGTACTTGCACTGGCAGCTCTGCTTGCAGTGCCGGCGGTTGTAGCGGCAAAGCCTATCAAGGGTAGTGGCAATATCATTACAAAGACCATAACCCTCACGCAGGAATATACCAAGATTGAGGCTTCACGCGGTGTGAAGGTCGAGGTGGAGGAGCGTACCGACAACGAGGTTATCATCCACGCCAACGACAATATTATGCCCTTCGTGGAGTTTGAGATTGACGAGGGCGAGCTGGAAATCACCATTGACGACGATATCAGGTCGCTGAACAATGTAACCGTCATCGTATCGTTGCCCGCCAACCCCAACCTTACAAAGGTGGCGGCTTCATCGGGTGCTTGCGTGCAGATTCAGTCGGAGGTGAATGTCAAGGTCTTTCGTGCGGAGACCTCTTCGGCTGCACAGATAGCATTCTCGCGTGCCAATGTAGAGCAGTTTGCCGTTGAGGCTACATCGGGTTCATCGGTCAGGGGTACATTGAAAGCCGATAACGGATACCTTGAGGCGTCGTCAGCCGGCGCTATCGAGATAGATATTCTCTCGCTGCGTTGCTCGGCAAAGTCATCATCGGGATCTAAAATCAGCCTCGAAGGCGAGGTGGGCACACTCTATGCCGAGGCATCATCGGCGGGCAAGGTCTTAGCTTCTGACTGTCCTGCTCTGGAACTGGTAAATGCGAAGGCTTCGTCGGGTGCTTTAATCAGGGTAAACAGCTGCAAGAAACTCGTCGCAAAGGCATCTTCTGCCGGCTCTATACGCTACGAGGGCGAGGGTACAGTATCTACCGAGGTATCATCGGGCGGCAGCATCAAGAGAATGTAGCAAAGTACAGAGAAGGTTGAAACAAAACTTTATGAGATATGAACGAGATTATAAAATGTAGTATTGGTGGCATATCGTTCACTTTGGAGCAGAATGCCTACAATGTACTCAGTACATATATCGACACCTTGAAGGAGGCCTACAAGGACGACCCCGATGGCGAGGAGATTCTTGCCGATATCGAGGCTCGTATCGCCGAGTTGATTCTCTCGGCACAGTCGGCCGAGGGTGTGGTGGCACGTCCGCTGATTGATAATATCATCAAGCAGCTGGGTATGCCCAACGAGATTGAGGATGAGAAGGCTGACACCGGTGCAAAGCGTAGTCCCGAGCATACCGATAAAAATGGCAATCCTCGTATTCCACGCCGTCTGTATCGCGATTTGGAGAACAATAAGCTGGGAGGCGTGTGTGCCGGCTTTGCGAAGTATTTCGGTGTCGATGCGACGTGGATTCGTCTGGCAATGTTTGTCCCGTTGTTGTTCATGCCACTCGGCATAATCCATATCGATGATGGCCCAAACTTCTATTTTTCGGACTTTATGGGCAATATATTCAGTCTGGTTGTTGTGGCCTATATCGTCTTGTGGTTTGTAGTGCCGGCAGCATCATCTGCCCGTCAGAAACTCGAGCAGAATGGCGAACGCATCACAGCACAGAGCATCAAGGCCAATACCCCTGTGGCTCCCGACGAGAGAGAACGTACGCTGGTGGCGAAGATTGTGATGCTGATGGGTAACATTATGCTCATTGCATTGAAGGTTGTTGCTGCGTTTATGCTTATAGTCCATATTATTGGCGGTTGTGTCCTGGGACTTGTTGCATTGAGTGCAATACCTATGATAGCCTTTGATTTTACCACAGGACTGGCTTTGCTGTCATTCTTCCTTGTGGTTTTGATACTGATGTTTGCGATTATCTACCTCCTGATATCATTCATCGGCTCTGCCAAGCCCAATGGCAAGGCTCTGCTGATAATGCTTATTCTCTGGGTTATTATGCTCGCAACGATGACCATCTCGGCCATCAAGTCGCCCGCCGATTTTGGTAATCAGATAGAGAATGCCTTCGAATCGGCCTTCGGGCGGGATGCCGATATCCTCTATGAGGAGTTCAGCGAGGATGAGGTTGAGGAGCTCCGCCGCAAGCTCGGCACGCAGGAGAACACCGATGGTACTATCTCTCGCACCCATATTATGGAGGATACGCAGGTCGTCCTGACGGGTAGCACCGATGATGTGGACCGCCTCGAAACCAATATCTCATTCGGTAGCAACGGCATAGAGATTACCGATGAGGGCAAGTCGCTGGTGAAGATTAGTGCGGATGGTATCAAGGTTGAAGACGAGCAGATTGTCAGCATCAAGGAGGAGGACGGCGGCTTTACGATGGAAGTAGGCGGCGTAAAAATCAAGGTGAATGACAAGGGTGGCAATATATCTATAAAAGAGTAGGGCGAAGCCCCGATTAAACAAATGGAGTGTTCATTGCTTTGAACACTCCATTTTTTGTTTTATTATGTGTGGTGAATGACTACTCCTCAAACCACTCGTAATTTGGCTCTGCACCCATCTGATAGGTGAGCTCTCCACCATTGACAATTGCCGAGAATGGTATGCGTGTTGAGTGCCACTCGCGGCCATTGAGCCACATCTTCTGAATGTAGATATTCTTCTCCGAGTTGCCCTTTGCCTTGATAGTAAAGGTCTTGCCGCGGTAATAGTCGTTGTCGAGGTGGATAGTAATCTCGCGGAACAGAGGTGAAGTGATATCCAATTCGGGAGTTGCCGCCACGCCGCCATCCATCTCAAACAGACCCATTGCACTCATAACATACCAAGCCGACATCTGACCCTCGTCCTCGTCGCCCTCCCAGCCGTGGTAGGGTGTTGAGCCGTAGTAAGAGTTGAGGATTGCACGCGACCACTTCTGGGCCAACCACGGCTTACCCGAATAGTTGAACAGGAACGGAGTACACATATTCACCTCGTTGCCGTGGTTGATGTAGAACTCTGCCGATTGTCCCATTGTGCGGTCAAAGACGTGTGCTGCAAAGCGGTGCTGCTCCGACTTTGCAAAGCCCTCCTCCAAGCGTGCATTGAACGTATCGCGGCCGATAAGGTCAATCAAACCATCTATGTCGTGCGGCACATACCACGAGTATTGCCAGCTGTTACCCTCAATGAAGCCCTGATTAGAGAATACATCAAAATTGGGGTCCCACTCGCCCTGCTTGTTACGCTGCATGACAAACTTCTTCTCGGGGTGGAATACATTCTTGTAGTTCATCGAACGCTTCTCCAAAGCCTCGCCCTCGGCGGTCTTGCCCAATGCCAGAGCCAGCTGTGCCACACACCAGTCGTCGTAGGCGTAGTCCAGCGTCTTCGACACCACGCCATCCTCGCGTGGCATATAGCCGTGACGTATGTAGCTATCCAGCAAAGGGTTGCCCATCCAGCCGCGACAGGGATGCCAGCCGCCCGACTGCGTTACATTCTTCTTCACAGCCTCGTAGATAGCCTCGCCATCGTGGCGTATGCCCTTCTGATAGGTGGCAACCATAAGGGCTGTCTCGTGTGAGCCCTCCATGATGCCCGAATACTCCAAGCCCGCAGGGCCCTTGCCGGTCCAGCCGTTGTGACGGAATAATTCGAGCTGTGTTGTAACCCAATTGTCCATATAGCGTGGCGAAATAATCGACCAAAGGCCATTCAGATTCCAGAAACTGTTCCAGAAGGCGTCGCCACCATACATCTCGCCACTCTCCACCTGCTGAACATTCTCGCACGCATCAACATACTTGCCGTTCACATCACTCCACGTCTGCTTGCCGGCATACGCACGATAGAGGTTGGTATAGAACTTTACCTTATCCACCTCGCTGCCACCCTTAATCTCGATGCGGCCCAGCAGGTCGTTCCACTTTTCGCGTGTCGCAGCGGCTACGCGGTCAAAGTCGTAGCCAAGCGGCGAGAGCTCCGACTCCATATTGAGGCGTGCCTGCTCGATGCTCACCAGCGACAGGGCAGTGCAGACGGTAATCGCCTCGCCCTCGGCAGTAGAGTAGAGTGCATATACACCCAAGTCGCCATTGCCCTTAATCTGGTCGATGTTGGTCTGCTCGTGGCCGTTGTTCCAGCCGTTCAACTGCTGGAAAGGCTTGCTGAAACGAATCACAAAATGCAGCTTATAGTCGTTCCAACTGCTCCAGTTGCCCGAATTGCAGTCGGCATAGCCCTCCAACTCGGTGTCGCTGACCTTCGTGATGCGAGCATCCTTGATGTGGAAGCCGTAATCCCACTCGGTGGGGAAGAGCAGGTCAATCAGTATGCGTGACTCCTTGCGAGAGGGGAAGGTGTAACGATGAATACCGCAACGCGTGGTGGCCGACAGCTCCGCCTTAACCTCGTGGTCGTAGAGATATACCGAATAGTATCCCGGCGAAGCCACCTCACTCTCTTTCAGAATGCGAGAGTGATAGCCCGCATTAGCACCCTTGTAGGGCGAATCGACAGAGTTGTTCGTGAGGGCAAGGTCGGCCGTAGTTGGCATAATCATCAGACCGCCCATAGTCCAGGCGTGCAGGTGGCTGAATCCCGATACGCTGCCTATGGCATACTCATAACCTCCCATCCATACATTTCCCTGATTGTCGGGGCCCAACTGAATCATTCCGAAGGGTTCCTGTGCGTAGGGGCCCAGCATCCAGCGTGAATTGGATGTGCCGATAAACATATCTACATAGTCGGCAGGTGTCTTCTTCTCTTTGGCCTCCGAGGGCATCACGCAACCGCATATCAGGGCTGCAAGTAAAAGGATTTTTATCTTCATAGCAATTTGTTTTTTCCTGAAAGGAAGAATTTGACTTACAAAAATAGAAAAAATATGATGAATTATGAAAATAAAAGAGGCCTAACCGTCGGGTCAGACCTCTAAAACAAGTATCTTACGTATGACTAATATATCAACTCTACATTGTCAATCCATAACTTACTCTCCGAACTGCCGGTGAAGTAGTCGCCCAGCATACTTGCCGCACTCGACACGATGATATGTGTCGGCTTGCGTGATGTTGAGCTATAATCGATAGGTATTTCGGCGTGAATCCAGCCATCGGTAGATTTGTCCAGAACGATGTTTCCATAGCCGATGACAGCCTCCGATTTGGGATCGAAGAAGGTGCTGCGTTCGGTGGTGTTGATACATACGGGAGAGTCGGGTGTTCCGCCATATACGCGGTAGTCCCAGTCGCCCAATGCAACAAATACCTGTGCACGGTCATTGTCGCCAATCTTCACATTGTCGTTGTCAGGTACGCCGTCTATGTGGTCAATCTTGCCACAGTCGTATTTGAGCCATACCGACAATTTGCGTGGGCGAAGTGTAAAAGGACGTCCGAAGTTGACCTTTCCACCCTTCGTGCCAAGCACACCGGCGAACTCACCGACGAAGATGTTACCTGCGGCGAACTTCACCACAACCCACTTTGACTCCATACGCACCGAGTAGCGACCATCGACCTTATCCTCCGAGTCGGGGATAGTGATGGCCCACGATGCACCGATTGATGTTGAGCCGGCATTACCCGAACACCACCATTTGCTCTGGTTCTCCAGAATAGCAGAAGCTGGGTCGTAGAATGACAGGAAGTTCTTCGATTCGGCGTTGCTCAATACCTCAAAACTTGAATTGGGCATCTGGCGAGCCTCCTCGGTTGTAAACTCGTAGATGTCGGTTGTATTCTCACCGCTGAAAGCATAGCACTCGTAGTCGGTCAGAGGCTCCAAGCCCTCGATGCAAGCCGAGAAGTCGCCGCCCTCGCCGGCATTGTTGGTCTTGACGTCAATCCACTCCGTATCACCCTTCTTGCGGTATTTGAATCCGTTCTCCAGCTCGGCAATACCCGAAGCACGCAACCATGCAACGGCGGTCCATGCATCTACGGCCTTCATCTCAACAGCTGTAGCGGTCTGCTCGGCATAGAGCATCCAACGCTGACTGCGGCCGTGTGCCGTAACGGTAATCTCTGCACCGTTTGAGAAGTCCTTTATAGACTCAATCGCGGGCGAGTATGTTGTGATGTCGGCAGGGCCGAGTTTCAGCGATGTGATGGTTATATTCTCTAAATCCTGCTTGTCGGTAACATATACAATCACGCGTCTGTTCACGTCGTCTATCTGGCTGGCACCAACCTGTCCTTCAACGCTGAAATAGCGTTCGATGGGCTGCTGTGTGGTGATGGTCCATATATAATCCTGATAGATGCTGAGTGTAACGGCCAGCTTGCTCGACATATCGTGCATGCCGGTAATCTCCCACGAAGAACGTGTTCTCTCATCCTGAAACTCGACGCCGGTAATCTTCACGTTGCGAATATCGGCCTGCTCCTCCAGTGTGATATTTACATTCTGCTTCTCGGAGTTGATATATACTTCCGAAGCACCCTCCACCTGCATAGATGTTATGCGTGGCTTGATGACAGGCAGCGGCAAGTCGTTCTCAATACAACCCGTTACCATTGCCGCCACAAGAAGTGGTATGATAATCAAAAATCTCTTCATAATAGCATCAAGGTTTAGAGGTGTATTGTAAGTCCAATGCTGATATCCAGCACATCAAGCTTGAAGTTAGCCTTCGAGAAGTCGCGTGAGCCGATAACCTGACCATCCTTCACATAGTCGGTATGGTTGTATGATACGCCACCGATACCCATCGAGACGTGAGTACTGATGTTGTTCATAGGGAAGATTACAAGACCGGGGTGCAGGCTCAGTTTGAGCTGATGCGTACGGGCATAGGAGTGGTTGGTACGCTCGCTATACGAGAATATGTTTTTATTGTTGGCATAGCTCAATGCAATATCTGCAAAGACTCCTATGCGACCCTTGTTGTCCAGACCCAGATATGAACGATGGTAGAGTGAGGTCTGAATAGAGTTAAGATCTGCTCGCAGATTCTCTACCTCGAAATTCAGGTCATCACTCAACAGATCGAGTTCTCCTTTGCTGATACCTCCCGAAGTTGTAGAGTACTGAAAACGTACACCTATCGAACGGTTGTTGCGGTAGGAGTATGCGAAGAAGGGGGCAATCTTAGTCATCGAGGCATTCGCATTCAGACCGTTTACAAGCAACATAAATTCGCTGTTGTTGCTCGACATACTGACGTGCGAAATCTGAACTCCGACCTGCCACTCGCCCTTGGGGATGATAAGGTGCTGCTTTAAGCCTCGGTTATGCTTCTTGCCTATTGTGTCGCGTGGAATCTCCGCTCCCAGTGAGATAGTCTGGCGGGTCTTCTTTGTCGCCTTGGCCGATGATACCTCCTGTGCAGCGATTGTCGTCGCCGCAAAAACAGCTATGCCGAGAATTATTGTGCGTAATAAATTTTTCATCATATCTGTCTGTTAGAGGTAGTATGCGAGGCCGAAGCCGATAGAGAAAATATTGACCTTGAAGTTTATCTGCGTAGCCTCACGGTTTCCCGTATAGACCTGATTGTGAATCTGGTCTATCGAGTTGTATTGCAGACCCAGCATACCCACATTGACCTCAACGGCCAGGTGGTCGTTCACAAAAGCTATAAGGCCGGGATTAAGACCCAACTTCAACGACAAAGACTCTTCGTATGTGCCTACAACGCTGTTTATATCGCGACCATTGATTAGCTTGGCCTGACCTATGCCCACAGCGAGCTGTGTCTCGTTGAAGAGAGCAAAACGCTTTGAGTTGCCCAGAGGAATGTAGTTGCGATAGACAACCATTCCCGTAAAGTCGTGGCTCAAAGTGTAATAATCTTTTACGTTGATATTTATATCGGCAATGTTCAGGTTGGCCTGCTCGACGTGCAACTTGTTGCGTCCATAGGCAAAACGTACGCCCAGAGCCATATTGTCGCTGATAGCATAACCGACCATCGGACTCACCGTGAAACGGTATCCGTTGGAGTTTATATCCTCGATAATAAGGAAGCGATAGTTGTCGTTGGAGTGAGTAGAGTAGGCTACCTGACCGCCCATCATCCACGTACCCTTCTCAACAAAGGTTGAGGATTTAAGGTCGAAACCTCTGTCATAACGCTGTGCGTGGGCATTGTTTATGCCCACGACACATAACGTTATAATCATTAAAATCAGTTTCCGCATATATATCGGGTTTATCCGATTACCGCACAAGGCGGTTGAGTTTAACTATTAAAGCTCGTTCAGGTCGTAAATCAACTCTACGCCGTCAAGCCACATTGTACCACCATTGCAACCAGAGAGGTAGTCACCGTACTTTGATGTGGCAGCAGAGATGATAAGGTGAGTAGGCATTGTGGTCTGGTCGTAGTACACCAAAGGAATAACAACCTCCTGCCACTCGGTGTAGTTACGCTTCTGTTCAGTGCCGTTAATGTTCTCAACATAATCAGCACCTACTTCGGCACTTGTAATCTGCAAGTCACCATAAGCCAATGTACGGCCGCTATTGTCGGGCTCCTTCGGATCGTAGGCATCAGTAGCGTAGTCGATAAAGGTCTCGGGCAATGTAGTGTTTACATTTACAGGACTCTCGTTGTCACCGCCATAAGTGGCAGCATCCCAGATACCCAAAGCAACCTTCAACTGTGCGATATCGTATGCACCCTTTGAAATAGGAGAACCGCTACCGGTATGAGTAACCTTACCGCCTACATACTTAATCCAGCAGCGAAGACCTACGGGACGAGCTGTAAATGGACGACCGAAGTAAACGCTACCACCTTCTGTTCCGACAGTCTTATAATACTGACCGTAGAAGAGGTTACCAGCAGCAAACTTCTTGACTGAACCACCCAAAATCTCAAGATATTTAGAACTCAGCTGTGCTGACTTTTTGCTGCCGGGTAACTTGCTCTCGCCGGGAACATCAGTTGATGATGTTGTAATAACGCCATCCTGACCTATAAGGCCTACATAATCCTTTGTTGCCTGATTACCACAGCACCACCATTTTTTACCACCCTCAGGGAAGAACGCAGGCAGCTTGTTCTCCATACAAGTATCCTCAAAGCTACCATTCTCTACATCCTTATCTACATCGGTAGTGAATGTACGAGTAGCAGAGACAGTCTCCTCTTCGAGAGTATTAAGGTTGGTAACAACCAGACGATACTCATACTCTGTTGAAGCCTTCAAGCCCTTCAATGTAGCACTGAAACCCTTCTCGTCACTCTTGTCAGAATCGGGAGTTGCAGCCGTAGCGTAGCGTGTCCACTCGCTGTCTGATGATGTCTTGTACTCGAAATATACCTTCGTTGCATCATACATCTGGGGACTTACCTCGGCGTGAACGATTGCGTGGTTAGCCCAAATCTCGTAACTGCGTGAGAGAGTCAAACCAACAGTCGTAGGCTCGAAGATAATCTGGTCGTTGAAGTCGATAGTCTCCTTATCAACCCAAATCTCAATAGCGAGGTTACCATCCTTCTCGATATAGATGAGGTTCATCTTATACTTGTTACCTGCCTCAACTGCGAAGCTGCCAGTCTTGGTGAATGTCTCGCCATTCTTCAGCAATACTCCGCTGAATGACCACTCCAGCTTCGGCTCCTCATTATCGGGGTCTAAGATGAAATAACCATCAGCACCGCTGTTGCCGGCGTTGTACTCAAGGTTGTTGTCATCCATACCGATAGTCACCTTATAGCCGGCCTCGAAGTTCTCTGCGATGCTGTTGCCAAAAGTGATGTTGCTGATAGCGTTGCAGATGTTGGCAACGACGGTGATAGGGGTAGTGTTGGTAACGCCTGCTGTCACATCAAACTCGGCAGAGCCCTTGTAGCTCTTGCTCTCGAATGACGCCATGGCGGGAGTAGCCTTTACAAGCTCACCGGCAACAACATCCACGCGGTAACCCTGACCCTCGGGCAGATAGATAACCTGTGGCATATCGGCGTAGGCGTATGAACGTGCCAAACCCTCGAAGTTTGGCTTATAAATCTTTACAGAGGCCTCGTTGAGCAGTGTCTCGCTGTCGGTAGCACGAGTAGCTGTGGTATTGTCAATTGACGCAGCGAGCGAAATACCGCCCTTGCCTGTGAAATCAGTTGAAACATCCTGTGTGCAAGATGTTGCTATCAACAAAGTAGCTATGCTGATAGCTATGTATATATACTTTTTCATCGTTATTGGGCAGATTATAATGCAACTACATTTAATACAAGGTCGATGTTCTTGGTGAAATTCTCATCATCCTTCACCGTCATCTTGAAGGTGTGCTGTGCGTTACCCATAGCTCTCAAAATGCCGACAGCCTTGTCGAGGTTGAAAGCAACTGATGTAGCACCGGCGATGATAACACCATTCTCGGGGTCATGGTATGGGAATGGTACCACCTCGGCAATAGCCTTAACAGCTGTTGTGTCGTGTACCAGGTCGATATACTCGGCGTCGCCAATCAATCCCGGCAACAGCGGACCAATCATATCTGACTCGATTACGATATAGAATTCCTTAATCTTGTTGGGTACAGAGGCCTCAAACTGCAACAGCTGTGTGGGGTTGCCCTCGGCATCGGTGCCAGATGTAAGGTTGTCGTCAAGAACGATTACCTCATAAGTCTCGGTATCGAGAGGATCATCGGTAAATGCAGCATTCCACGCATCCTTTGTGGGAGATGTGTTCTCGTTAAGACCTGCTGTGCTGAGCAACTTGATGTTACCATCACCCTTGGGAGCATTGGGGTCGGTGCCGATAGCCTCCTCCGAGCCTGTAACATCCTCGCCCAACGGATTATCCTCTACATAGTCGTCGATAACGATGTCGAATGTTGCGTTACCCTCGGCATCAACCTTCTTGATGAACTTAATCTGACGCCACTGACGAGCAGCGATATTCTCGAAGGCCTTTGTCATTGTAGCCTCGCTGGCATTACCGTTCTTGTCGGCGATAACACCTGCGAACTTGACCTCCATAGAGGTATTCTCACCATTGTTGATAGCGAAATAACCGGCCTTCTTCTCGTAGCTCTTAACTGTCTTGCTTGCAGCATCATAGGTGAGTGCATAGTTCAATGACTCGCCCACGGTGACCGTTACATTACAGTTGCCTGCAACCATTGCAAGGAAGTCGTCGTTGTAATCAACGGTAACCTTACACTGAATCAAGGTACATACAACCTTGCCAATCTCGGTAGTCTTACCGGCTTCGATTGTAATGTTCTCCTTTGTTGTGCCATAGATAGCATTCTCAAACTTGGCAGCCGGCACATCCTTCTGCGAACGGATATCGAGTGAATATACGCCTGCGGGCAACAGAATGCCATCGGCAGAGCCAACGATAGCTCCATCGTCATAGATGTAGGGCTGACCGTTGTAGAGAGTACCCTCGTTGTCATATACATAGATGTAGTAGGTCTCGGTTGCGGGTTCCTCCGAACGAACGACCACCTCATCCTGATCTACTGAAATCTGCAAATCGGCAAACGAAAGTGTACCGAATACTTTTTCCTCGCTTTTGTACTTAAAGTCGTCGGCACAAGATACCATCAGGGCCGATGCGAGGAGTGCAATTGCTAAAAATCGTTTCATGTTATATTGTTTTTATTTTTTTCGTGTACGATTATTCGTTAAGGTCGATATCACCGAAGTCAATGGTGTCGGCTGGCTCATCTCCAAACTGAATGTTGATAGAGTTGCCGCCAATGTTTGAAGCGGTGAACGAGATGGTGTAGCACTGTGCCTTCTTGGCTGTGTAGCTCTTGCTGAATGTGCGAGTTACGGGAGAGCCGTCTTTCGACTGTGCCTGTGATGTGAGAGTACCCTCGATGGTGAAAGTAGTGGCCTCAACAAAAGCTCCACGGGTCTCGGTGGGGATAAACTCAACGGCTGTACCGATAGATGTTACGATGAACTTATCGAATGAGTAGTAGTTCTTGAACATCTCGTTGTACTGCAAGCGAACAATAGCGTTATTCAAAGTTACGGGAACGGTAACAGGTGTTGTCTGACCGCCTGTAATTGCGAAAGTGGTGCTTCCCTTGAATACGGGAGCATTGAAACCTACGCCACCGTTGTTGTAGGTAGCATTTACGGTGTAGTTACCCGCTTTGAGAGCTGTTGTAGAGTCCCACTCTGCAACAGTACCGGTCCAAGAGTAGTCATCATCGTTGGTGATGGTGATTGTGAAATCGCCATCAGCGGGTGTAGTGTAACCTGTGCCGGCTGCGTTGCTGATAGAGATTTTGTCAGCACGAGTGGTGATGTTATCCACATCCTCTGTCTGATTCAGCGAGAATGCGAGATAGCCCAACTCTGTGCCATTGTCGATAGGCTCCTTGCCATCGCTGCACGCCATAAGCCCCATAAGAGCCAACGCATACAAAGTCAGATTTTTAAGTTTCATAATCCTATAAGTTTAATTAATTTTTTGTTTTTGTTTCTGTTTATATCGTGTTGTTATTTCGTAATCGAAACCTTGATATTGTCGATGGGAGTATCGGAATATGTGGTCCACCTACCAGAGGTGATATTAGTTCTCCAGCTTAATCGGTGGTTAGCCGTAACTCCCGTTACGGTGTAGGTATATGACGGCATTGAGGAACTTGTACCCTTGGGTAAATTCAATGTGGTACTTACGCTCTCAATAGCTGTCCCGGCCTCAATAGCTCCTGCGGTTGTAGTCTTGCCCACTTGCAAAGGTGTTGCAACTTGGTCTGCTCCGGCATTGATTGTAACCTCTACGGTCACACTCTTTTTCAATCTTGAATCGAAGAATTCGCTATCCATTCGACCCTGATATCGGCCAATGACGGCATAGAATGGTCGTAATCTCATATGACTGCCGGCACTACTCCTTGTTCGTGATGCGGTCCATCCGGGAAGACCAACGCTATCCAGGGTCTTTGAACCCGTTGTAGCCTCGTCGTTATAGTTTGTAATACTGCTGAAATCCTGATACATCAGGTATGGAACGGTCAATTCGACAGTATAGTTATTGCCTGCGGTCATCGCCGGCATTGTGATAGCATTTGTTACGATAGCACTCTCCGATTCGTAGGTTACCGTTACACTCTGGCCTGATATTGAGGCAAGTGTTTCCTCGTCATAGTGAATGTCAAAACCTTTGCCGTCGGCGATTGTCGAGGTTGTAGAGCCTGTATAATACTCATAGATGTGGTCATCGGTAATCAACCACTTGGTGTTGGTATCTTTCGAAGTGAGGATGATTCGATATGGCTTCTCTCCCAGATTGTTCGTTTTGATGCGGAATGCAATCTTGGGTCGTTCAACGGGTGATGAACAATCCAATGCTACGGGAGTGATATGTCCTGCCTGCATAGCACCACGACCTGCCAACGAGATAGCCTGCTCGACTATCTGCGTCTTCGAATATATCTTCATCGAAATAGCATCGCCCGCAGCAAATGCCGCTGTGGGGAGTATTGCTGCACAAGCATGCTCCAAAGCAGCTGCCGAGGCCGATGCTCCGATAGGCTTGGTCAGATTGAGAACTATTGTGTTCGATGTGTTTGCTGTTGTTCCGGCGGCGTCAGGGTCGGTGTAATCGAGAGTCAAATCACCGGCAACACCCTGTGGCATAGTGAATTTAATGCGTTCAATCTTCTCGCCGTCGTTGAAACCCCACTTGTTGCTCGGAGCAAAGAATCGCAGGGCGTGAGTAGCGTGCTTCATTTTTAGTGAGAGGTGTCCGTCGTAAATCTCAGAGTACTTCGGAATGTCGGTTACCTTGCGCAACTGCGGGCCCTGTGCGGGCTGTGCCACCATGATAGCCGCACCTCCGGACATTGTGCCATCCTGCGTGCCGGGCAGGTTGAATGTCGCCTTCGTGCCATTTACCGTCTTGGGCATAGGGTAGGTCGCCCAATAGTTGTAAGTGCCTTCCGTCATTTCCGAGGGGAGTAGTGTTGCGGTGAACATTGCAAGCGAGCCGTCGCGATAGTAGATGCTAAACTCCTGTGCCGAAAGTGTTGCAGAGCCATCTGATGATGTGGCCCACAAGGCTATACGGTCGCCTTTTTCCCACGAAGTGCTGATGCCGTCGTCATTAATGGTGGTGCGGGTATCTCCTCCACCAACCACGAAACCTACGGTGACGGGTCCGCCCGCGGCGGGAGTGTCAAACGACTCCTTGCCACACGCAAGAACGAGCAGCGACAGCGTCAATATAAGATATCTCTTAAACTGCATATAAGTAATTCTTCTACATTGGGTTGTAACGTGCAGAGCACACTACGCAATAATGCCACAAAAGTATAAAAATGGTAAATTTTGTAAAAATAAAATCAATAAACGAGGGGTTTTTATCAACGAAATGGACGTTTTTGTAAACGAATGTCATCCGTGCAAACAGAAAAAGCTGCCCATTTTTTTAGGCAGCCTTTCTCTGTTGTGAAATATCTCTAAATGTTACTCTTTCAGATATTTATCCAGCCAACCGAAGAACTCGCGGTTCCAGACCATCGAGTTCTGTGGTTTGAAGACCTGATGAGCCTCGTTCTCAAACTCAACCAGACGTGCATCAACGCCCTTCAGACGAGCAGCTGTAAAGGCCTGCAATGACTGTGTGAAGGGGATACGGAAGTCGTACTCGCCCGTGATGATAAGAATAGGTGTGTCCCACTTGTCAACGAACTTGTGAGGCGAGTTGGCATAAGAACGCTGTGCCACGCTGTTTGACTTGTCCCAGTAGTTGCCGCCGTAGTCGTGGTTGATGAAGAAGAGCTCCTCGGTCTCGCCATACATCGACTCAAAGTTGAAGATTCCGCAGTGCGAGATAAATGCCTTGAAACGGCCGTCGTGGTTGCCGGCAAGGAAATATACCGAGTAGCCTCCGTACGATGCACCCACGCAACCCAGATGCTCGGCATCGCACCAGGGCTCATTTGCCACCTCGTCGATAGCGGCAAGGTAATCCTTGATATTCTGACCTGCATAGTCGCCAGAGATCTGCTCACGCCACTCCGAACCGAACGATGGGCAACCACGGCGGTTGGGTGCTACGACAACATAACCCTGTGCAGCCATAAGCTGGAAGTTCCAGCGGTAGCTCCAACCCTGCGATACGGTGCTCTGTGGGCCACCCTCGCAATAGAGCAGTGTGGGGTACTTCTTTGTAGCGTCAAAGTCGGGCGGAAGGATAACCCATGTGAGCATCTCCTTGCCATCGGTGGTGCGTACCATACGCTTCTGTACCTCGCCCATCTTTACATTGTCATAGACGTGAGAGTTGATGTTCGAGAGTTGTGTAAGCTTACCGTCAGCGAGATTTACATCGTAGAGCTCCTTGTCGCGGCTGATTGTCATAAGTGTAGAGAGGCACTTGTCGCCGGCGATAGAGATTGTGGCGATGTCGTGGTCGCCCGATGTGATGACCTCAACGGCTGCATCCTCAACGCCCACGCGGCATACCTGCTGTGTGCCGTGAATAGCCGACAGGAAGTAGATAGTGCCATTATCCTTCCAGATAACATTCTGTGCACTGTGGTCAAACTTCGGAGTGAGGTACTTCATCTCGCCACTCTCGATCTCATAGACCCAAAGGCGGTCTTTGTCTGACTCATAGCCTGGTGTAGCCATTGAGCAGAATGCCACCTTGCTGTCGTCGGGTGACCATACGGGGTAGCGGTCATAACCGGGGAAGTCGCCCGTGTCGGCAGCTACGGGTGTCGGCTTGTTGATGTTGATTGTCGAGCCGAACTTATAGTTGTAGATGAAGATATCGGAGTCGGTAGATACGGCATAGGCAGCTCCTGTCAGGGGCTTGCAGGTATATGCCAGCATCTCGCCATTGTTGCTCCACGCAATCTCGCCGGCATCGAAATATGGTGCCAGCGGAGCATCCCACGCAGCCTCCTGGCCCAGGATGTCGATGCCCTCCTTGACGATGCCCTCAGCAAGTGATGCAACGAAGATATGGCGGTAGTCGCCCTCATCCCAATAGTCCCAGTGACGAGCCATCAGGTCGTCATAGATGCGAGCCTTTGACTTGTCCATATCCTTGTAGCAGTCGGAAGATTTGATATCGGCGATATGTACGGTCTTGACGTAGAAGAGCTTGTCGTCAGCTGCTGTAACTCCGTAAGCCTCGATGCCGTCGGCAACATCTGTAAGCTGCTTTAAGGCTCCGCCCTCGGGGTTCATCTCCCAGAGCTGCATTGAGCCACTGCGGTTTGACATAAAGTAGATCTTGCTGCCGTCAGCCGACCACTTGGGATCAATATTATTCGAAGTGTTGTCGGTCAGCTCCTTCTCCTCACCAGAGGCGATGTCACGCAGATAAATCTGTGTAAGGCCACGATTCTCTGCCATGTTGTAGCGAGTGATGGTGTAGAGAGCCGTTGTTCCGTCGGGAGAGAGGGTAGCACTGCCCAAACGTCCCATTTTCCACATCACCGAGGGTGTCAGACGACCTTCGGCAACCTCCTCGGCGGTGAGGTTGTTGTCTATCAAAAGTGTTGTCGGAGCCTCCTTTGGAGAGCAAGCCGAGAGAGCCATTGTTGCAATAGCCATAATAAAGGTTAATTTTTTCATAAGATTTTATAGCGGTTTAACTTCAATTTTAGTATTTTTGCCAAAAGAAACCCGAACAGAACGACTATTATGACCGAACAGAACGTATTTCCCAATCAATGTGGTGTAGCCCCAAGCACTTCCTCATCGGGCCGATACCCATTGCCAACGGCCGATGCCAATGGTCAGGTAAGGGTATATTTTGCCGACAGGGAGCTCCTGTTTGCCTGCGATAATATCCCGGAGGATTATCATATCGTGGAGGATAGTGCCGACACACCTATTTCAAAAGCGAAGATAGTTACTTTTCTTGAAACATACAACAAAATAGCTCTCCGATGTGAAAATATCCAGCAATCGTTTGATTCTGTTGCCGAGCAGTTCGTATGGGTTGAATCGGCCGGTGGTGTGGCGAGAAACAGTGCCGATGAGGTGCTGCTCATACGCCGTAACGAGAGATGGGATATCCCAAAGGGACATCGCGAGGAGGATGAGAGTGTAGAGGAGTGTGCTGCACGCGAGGTTGAGGAGGAGACAGGCGTGAAAATTGCGAGTGTAGATAGGTTTCTATGCTCTACGGTGCATTGCTATAATATATATGGTAAGTGGGAGATGAAATACACCTCGTGGTATGCGATGCGTGCCGAGGAGGGGTGTCGGCTTGTGCCACAGCGTGAGGAGGGTATTATCGATGTGCAGTATATACCCATCTGCGAGGTGGAGAGTGCAATAAAGCGTTCGTTCCCCACAATTAAAGAGGTCTTTAAGACGTTTTTTACGAAACGATAGAGAATTGATTATATGGTACAGATACTTTGGGTAGATGATGAGGTTGAACTCTTGAAGCCGCACGTGCTGTTTTTGCAGGGCAAGGGCTATGAGGTTGATACGTGCAACAATGGCTATGACGCTATCGATATGGTGCGTGCTACGGCCTACGACCTTATTATCCTTGACGAGATGATGCCCGGTATGACGGGTTTGGAGACGCTGCCGCTGATAAAGGATGTGCGTCCCACGACTCCCGTAATTATGGTTACGAAGTCCGAGGAGGAGAATATTATGGATAAGGCTATCGGCTCGAAGATTGCCGATTACATCATCAAACCCGTGAATCCCAATCAGGTACTGCTCTCAATCAAGAAGAATGTGCATCAGCAGCAACTCGTTACCGAGCAGACAACAGCCGACTATCGTGCCGAGTTTGGCCGTATAGCCTCGATGTGTCAGATGGCATCGTCGTTTCAGGCGTGGTGTGCGATATATCGCAAGCTTACGAACTGGGAGATAGAGCTGTCGGAGTCGTCTGATGCGAGCATCCGCGAGGTGTTGTCGTATCAGAAGAGTGAAGCTAATCAGGAGTTCTGCAAGTTTGTTCGCCGCAACTATTATAACTGGATCAATCGCCGAGTGGAGGATGAGGAGATTCCCGTGATGTCACATACGCTGATGCGTAAGAGGATATTCCCGGAGGCCGACAAGGCGGAGAAGGTGACGCTGCTGCTCATCGATAACTTCCGCTACGACCAGTGGCGTGCCATAAATCCGTTGCTGCATAACTTCTACGATGTCGATGTTGATGACTTCTATTGTGCCATCCTGCCTACTGCTACACAGTATGCCCGCAATGCTATCTTCGCCGGTTTGATGCCGTTGGCCATCGACAAGATGATGCCCGACAAGTGGCTGAACGACAACGAGGAGGGTGGCAAAAATCAGTATGAGGAGGAGTTCCTGCGTCGTCAGATAGCATCGTGTGGCAAGGGTTACAAGTGGACCTTTGACAAGCTGGTGCGTCCGGAGGCGGGTCGCAAGCTTATTGACAATATACGCCGTGTATATGATGCCGATTTCTCGGTTATTGTCTATAATTTCCTCGATATATTGTCGCACGCCCGCACCGAGACCGATATCATCAGAGAACTCACCGAGGATGAGGCTTCGTTCCGTTCGCTTACGCGTTCGTGGTTTGAGCACTCCGACCTCTTTGAGATTTTGAAGATGCTCTCGGAGCAGGGTCACACTGTCATCATCACCTCCGACCACGGAACAATACGCGTGGATAATCCTGTGAAGGTTACGGGCGATAAGGAGACCTCGGCAAACCTGCGTTACAAAACAGGTCGCAACTTGCAGTATAACGCACGCGAGGTGTATGAGGTGACACGCCCCGAGGATATACAGTTGCCTCGCACAAACCTCTCGTCAAGTTATATATTTGCCTATAACTCCGACTTTTTGGTCTATAACAACGATGCCAACCGTTTTATCCGTTATTACAGAAATACATTCCAGCACGGCGGAATCTCGATGGAGGAGATGATTGTGCCGTATATCGTGCTGAAACCCAAACGATAAGATTTTGTTATGAAGAGAATAGAGATAGATTCACTCTCGCAACTCGATATGGTTGCCGAGGAGGTGCTGGCGGCATTGGATGGTCGCAGTGTCGTGATTTTCAGAGGCGGTATGGGAGCCGGCAAGACGACGCTTATAAGCCGTATTGCAGCAGCTCTTGGCTCGGAGGATAGCGTCACGAGCCCTACGTTTGCTCTTGTAAATCAGTATATTGGCGAGAATGATTGCCGCATTTATCACTTCGATTTCTACCGCATCGACTCTATTGACGAGGTCTTTGACCTTGGCTACGAAGAGTATTTCTATTCGGGTGATTTATGCCTTGTGGAGTGGCCCGAAAAGATTGAGCCTCTGTTGCCCGAAGATGTGATGGAGGTTAGAATCTCGGCAGGCGACGATGAGGAGAGAATATTTGAAATAGAGTAGCATAGTTTTTTGTTTTGCCTTATTTTTTCTATATTTGCAAAGATAAACATTAGGATATGGACTTTATACCCTTCACAATACTTGACTTTGTCGATATTCTGCTTGTGGCACTTCTAATGTTCGGAATATACCGAATGACACGAGGTACCAACGCCCCATATATCTTTACGGGTATCATCGTAATATATGTGGTGTGGGTCGTTGTGCGTGCCCTCAATATGACATTGTTGCAGACTATTCTGGGTCAGATTGTAAGTGTGGGTGTGATAGCTCTACTCATTATTTTCCAACCCGAGATACGCAGCTTTTTGCAGGTGGTGGGTATGCGTCAGCGAGGTTTTACCTTCATTAACCACATATTCCACAACGGCCCTGCTCCGGAGATCGATCTGGAACCGGTCGTTACGGCCTGTTCGGAGATGTCGCTGACCAAGACGGGAGCTTTGATTGTGCTGGCACAGAAGAGTGATTTGCGTGATATTATCGACAACGGAATCAAGATCGACGCACAGGTGTCGGTGGCTTTGCTGGGCAATATATTCTTCAAGAATGCTCCGTTGCACGATGGTGCGGCCATTGTGGCTGATAATCGTGTTGTGGCAGCGAAGTGTATCCTTCCCGTGACGCAGTCCAATGTCCCCAAGTCGTATGGTACTCGTCACCGTGCAGCGATAGGTATTACCGAGACATCGGACGCTATTGCAGTGGTGGTATCGGAGGAGACGGGTGGTATATCGGTAGCCTATGGCGGCAAGATAGAACGCAACATAGCTCCCACAAATCTTGCATCGGTAATATCTTCTCACATCATAAAGAAGGAGCCGGAGAAGCCAAAGCGTCTGTGGAAACGTCGTGACAAGCAGGCGGAAGAGAGTGAAACGAAATAGAAAAAGGCCATCCAAGAGGGTGGCCTTTGTTGTGTCAAGTCGTTTTTTATAATTTGAAGATATAGGGCGTGATGCTACGCATAGCCTCGGCTGAGGCCTCACTTTCAAAGAGTCCGAATATTGCCGAGCCGCTACCCGACATTGCGGCATAGACAGCTCCTGCGGCTATAAGGCTCTCCTTGATTGTCGCGAGGTCGGGATGTGCGGCAAATATGCTCTTTTCAAAGTCGTTTTTGATGCACTCCTGCCAATGGCGGCGTGGTGCTGTGACGCGTTGAGAGAGAGGTGTAGAGGGTATCTCCGGACGGATGCCTGCGTATGCCTCGCGTGTGGATATGCTGACATCGGGTTTTACAATAGCAATCCATAGCCCTTCAAGGTCGATATCTATCGGTCGCATAATCTCGCCACGTCCCTCGCATAGTTGCGGTGAACAACGAACAAAGAATGGCGTGTCACTGCCAAGCTCGGCAGCAAGGTCAATCAACTGCTGCTCGGAGAGGTTTAGCGAGAAAATCTCGTTCAATGCCATAATGACTGCTGTGCCGTCTGATGAGCCTCCACCCAGACCCGCACCAAAGGGAACACGCTTGTCGAGAGTGATGTTTGCACCTCTGATGCCAAATCTCTCACGCATCAGACGATAGGCTTTGAGGCAGATGTTATCTTCGTCGGCACAATCTATGACGATGCCCTTGCCTGTGAAGTGGGCCGTATCGTTGTCGTTGCGTTCAACCTCCACAATGTCGTACAAACCCCTTACTGGCACCATAATCGTTTCAAGGTCGTGGTATCCGTCTGGGCGACGACGCAGTACATCGAGTCCGATGTTTATCTTGCAGCAAGCTTCCAGAATCATATTTTCGGCTATTTTAGTTCGTCAATACACTGCTCAATCGCCTTGTGCAGGGTGGGGCGTAACGCAACAAGACGTGCCGCCCAGTCACCTATCGAGCCATCGGCTCCGTCGCTGACGACCTTTATGACGTGAAACTCTGCCTCTGCGGAGTTTGTTGTGGCGGCGTGGTAGCGTAAGGCTCGCAGAATGGCATAACTCTCCATATCCATACAGTCATAGTCCGCTATCAGACGCTTGTATGCTTCGGGGGTATCCTCTCCGATAAAGTTATCGCCCGAAAGAATTGCCGTGTCGGCATTACCTGTTGTGAGCTGCTCCACGCCTGTTGCGAAGTCGCTACCGATGAAGGCATCGCCCTGAGCTATGCGTGAGGGGTAGAGTACCGTTGCAAACGGATGACGGAACGACCCTGTTGTGCCGGCGTTGATGACAACGTCATAGCTGCCCTGCGAAAGAGCCGATAGTGTCGCCTCGAAGGCCTCTATCTTGCCAATTCCGACATAGCGTATGTCGCAGTGTTGCGACAGTGCCGCTGCCGCATCCTCGCCCAGCTCGGCGGGTAGTGCTACCAAGAGTAGTATTGATTTCATCGTATGTGGAGTTTCTATATGCAAATTTCGCGAATTCTTCGTACATAAGCAAACGAGAATCCGCGAAATTTAGTCTTTTGCCACAAATGGTGGCCTTTATGTGAGCTGCTTACTCCTTGCTCTCTGCCTTTTCAGACTTCTCGGTAACGTAGAGCTCGTTTACCTTTGCCAAAACATCAGCACTGATATCGAGTGACTCGTCTGCGTCGAGCAATGCAGTTGCATTAACAACCAGCTTATACTTCTTGTCGGCGTTGATCTCCTTGATGGCACGCATCAAAAGGTCGTTCATGCGGTTGTTGAATACGAAGCTCTCCTCCTCCAGAGTCTGTGCCTCCTTCTGAGTGTTGTTCTGGAAGTTAGCGATACGCTTCTCCAAAGCCTGACCCTTCTGCTGGAAATCGGCAGTGGTCATAAGACCCTTCTGGTACTTCTCCTGCAACTGAGTAGCCTCATACTGGAGGTTCTTCTCACGCTGTGCCCAAGCATTCTGTGCCTTAGTGGTCTTCTCCTGAAGAGCTACGCCCTCACTCTTGTAGATGTCGCTCTCGGCCAAAACATACTCTGCTCTAACGTAAGCGATATCGCCACCCTTTACCTCTGTGGTTGTAGCCTCTGTTGCCTCGCCGTCGGTAGCAGCTGCGTTGTTGTTAAAGCAACCCACGAGTGCAAAAGCGGCAACGAACAATGTCAAAAAAACTTTCTTCATAGTTTTTGCTATTTTTATTTTGATATTTTTTGAATTAATTTCCTCAATAATCGACAAAGGTAGAAAAAAATATTTATTTTTGCCATATTGACTGTTAAAATTAAATTTATGTACGAATATATTTCAGGAAAAATCGCAGAACTTGCTCCTACCTATGCTGTTGTGGATGCCGGCGGAGTGGGTTATTACTTAAATATCTCGCTACAAACATTTTCGGCTATCGAGGGTGCGGAGTCGGCTCGTCTGTATGTCCATTTTGCAGTGCGAGAGGATGCCCAGCTCTTTTATGGCTTTGCCACGAAACTCGAACGCGAACTCTTCCGTATGCTTATCAGCGTGTCGGGCGTGGGTGGTAATACTGCCCGAATGATACTCTCGACATACACTACGGCCGAGTTGCGTACCATTATCGCGACAGAGAATGCCGTATTGCTGAAGAATGTGAAGGGTCTTGGCCTTAAAACGGCACAGAAGATTATCGTGGAGCTGAGTGGCAAGATGCTCGAGGTGGGTATTGATGAGGAGGTTGCATTGCCTTCGGTATCGCAGGGTAATCCAATCCTGGACGAGGCCGTTTCGGCACTTGTTATGCTTGGTTTCCAGAAAGCTGCGTCGGAGAAGGCTGTAAAGGCTATATTGGCCGAGGAGCCTTCAACTTCGGTTGAGGATGCTGTGCGTCAGGCTCTGCGTCGTCTGTAGGCGTATTTTGTGGGAGAGAGATAAATCTTTCTGCAAGAATTGGTGATATTTGGAATTTTTACTAATTTTGCACGATTATATACTTATGAAGTTGAGATTTGTCATATTGGCGTTGTTGGTCGGACTCTGTTCTGGCCTTGTTGGTTGTAGCGATGAGGATACTACCCTCAAAAATCAGCGTACATCCATCGAACGCTATTTGACATCGGGTCATCAGCCTCGTTTGGTATCTCGCGAAACAGCCGAGCAGTCGGGCGACACCGAGTTCTACGATGTGTGGGGTCTCAATACATATCGCTACATAGCGACAATGTATGAGGAGGGTCGCGAAGATAAGCCCGTTGTGGAGATGGGTGACGAATTGGAGTTGGTGCTGACGGCATATATTTTTTCGGGTAGTGCACCTCGTGATGAGGCTATATATTTCACCAATAACCCCATGAAGATTGCGGCTCTGGTAAAGAAGGGTTTGGATCCCGAATTCTGGTCGGAGGAGCCTCTCGTGGTAAAATTAGGAACGACTAATATAATAAAAGGTGTCGAGAAGGCGTTAATAGGTTGCCGTGAGGGTGACGAGGTTGAGATATATATGACATTCGTTACCGGCTACGATGACCTTGCTGTCGGAATGATACCCAAGGATTCATCTGTGGCGTGGATGCTGACAATATCGTCTGTAAAGAAGGGTTGATAGAGTATCCGATTGTGAATTAGGAAAGAATTTGACTGAAATATGAGATTTTTGAATCGTTTGTTTTGGCTTGTTGCACTTGGCGTTGTCGCACTCTCGTCTTGCGTCGAGAGTGAGAGATTGTCTTACGACGACATCGAGCAGATAGCCTTGAAATCGTGGATTACAATCAATAAACCGGAGTTGCTGGACAACTATCAGGAGAGAGGCGGCTACTATGTCGAGATCCTCGAAGAGGGTGTCGCCGACAGTGTTGCCGTGCGTGATGCCGAGGGCAATCCCTGGGTGTGGTTTGATGTTACCTGCCGCGATTTGAAGGGTAATGTAGTACTCACACGCGAGTATGGTCAGGCGTTGCAGCAGGATAGCTACACATCGCATACACATTATGCTCCATATTTCCTCTATTGCGGAGCCGATGAGAATACCTCTATGCCGGAGGGTACCTATATGGCTATGCGTAATAAGTTGAAGATCGGCAACGATACGGAGTTTACGGTGCGTTATGGTACCAAGATGCGTCTTTACCTGCCTTCTTCTATCGGAGCGGGCGATAAGACTCTCGGAGGAGAGGGTGGTTATGAGGGCCAGTATAAACTGGACGCCAATCGCCCTATGATTGTTGATATGACTGTATGGGGACATGTGGCAAACCCCGTGGCTTATGAAGATGGCTGGGTAAGCTCTTTTGCCGAGGCAAACGGAGGTCTTGCACCTATCGAGGAGGAGAGCAAGGAGAAGGCTGTGTTGCGTCGTTCGTATATGCGTAGCGAGGATAAGCCGGAAGAGGTTGTCTATGATGATAAGTGGCATTTGGCGGTGGATTCGATTGCCAGTCTCTATATCAACTATTCGTACACTCCGAAGATGAATCTCGACTACAACTGTTTGCGTCAGGATACGCTGATGTATGCCGGTCAGATAGAGTATGACAAGGGTGATGTTTATAGCGTTGGTCTTGCCGAGGTTAATCGCCGCGTGGATGAGGCTTTGCTGAAACGCTTCGGCGAGGGCTTGCATCCGGCAGATGCCGAGCCGCTGGATTCGGTGAATGTTGCCAAGGTGTGGTATGTGACGCGTAAGTTGGATGGCTTCATTGTTGATACCAATATTCCCGAGGTGAAGGAGATCGTCTATGATGACTTTGACGCAGATGAGGAGGAGTCAGCTCTGGACTTTAGCACCGACCCGGAGTCAAAATCCAATTCGTATGTAGATGCCTGGAAATATGCCATTCCGCAGTTGAAGCTGGGTGCGTGGAATGTTATTCTGACATCTTCGTCAAATGCTTATGGAGCAACCGGTGTGTCGGGATCATCAACTACATCATCGGCAAGCAACTATGCCGATTATTACAACTACTACAACTATTACAACAGCTACTACGGCAACGGCTATTACAACAACTACTATAACAACTATTACGGCAATGGCTATGGTTATGGTGGTATGGGCTATGGCGGCTAC
>JAFNXQ010000020.1 GCA_017383445.1 Alistipes sp. | reverse complement strand
TTAAAAAAAAGCCCTCACACCAAAAGTGCAAGGGCATTTTTCTGTTATATGAGCAACCGATTACTCGGCCTGTGCGGGACGCATAACCACCTTGATAAGGTTGCCGTCAGCCAGAATCTTCTTCGCCAAAGCCTGAACATTCTCAGATGTTACCGACTCAACAGCAGCCTCATAACCATTTACAATATCTACATTGTGCTTGTAGTACTCTTTAATGGCTTTTACCCAATATGAGTTGTTCTTAATCTGCTTGGTGTGGTCCTTAACGAGGAACTCGCGAGTCTTCGCCATATCCTCGGCCAGAGGACCCTCGGCAGCAATCTTCTCAATCTCGGCAACAACGATAGCTGAAAGCTCGTCGGCCATCTGCTCGTTGGTGTCGAACTGAATCATAAGAGAGTACTCCTCGATAGGCTCGGCTTCCAGTATGCCACGAACACCTACGCCATAGGTACCACCCTTCTCCTCGCGGATAGACTTCAAATAGCGGTTATCCAGAGCTGCTGACAAGAACTCCAAAACGAGGAAATTCTGCAAGTTGTAAGCCTCATCGCCTACATAGTAGAATAATACCGATACCTTGGGCTGCTCCATAGTCTGACGGAAGTCATTGACAACACCGCCGCGTACCTCACGCACGCCATCATCGGCAGCTGTATTTGTCACCTTCTTCTCTGCGGGCAGTGAGCCGATATACTTCTCTACCAGCGGCTGCAACTCATCGGCTGACATATTACCGACGAAGTAGAATGTGAAGTCCTTTGCATTGGCGTAGAGCTTCGAGTGAACCTCGTCAAGACGGTCGAAATTAACCTTCGCAAGGTTATCTACCGATAACTGCTGACGGCGTGGAGAGTCGTTATAGATGGTCTTCATCAACTCCTTTGAGAAGATGAAGTCGGGATTTGACTCCTGATTAACCAACATAGGAGAGATGCGGTTGATGAAGTTCTCGAAGTCGCCCTTATCGAAGCGGGGAGCTGTAAACTGCAAATATACAAGCTGCAACATAGTCTCCACATCCTTCAACGATGCCTGACCCATAATAGAGTGGTCGTACGCACCTACATTTGCTCCTGCTGATGCAACCTTGCCGGCCAACTGCTTACGCAAGTCACTTGCCGAGAACTTCGAGATACCAGACTCACTCATCACGCTTGCGAGAAGCTGTGATGTCCAGAAATCATCGTCACCGAAGAGAGCAGAACCACCCTCCGAGATAGCATTCAGGCGAATGCGGTCAGCCTCATAGTCGGTCTGCTTCAATACCACCTTCACGCCATTCTTCAATGTCCACTCGGTAGTACCCATAGCCTCGTTCTGTGCCACCTTCTTAACCTTTGAGCCCTTCAAGGCAACGCCCTCGGCGATAAGTGGCTCGATTACTACATCGTCCTTCAACGCCTCAATCTCGCTGGCTGTAACCTCCTGCAATGCTGCCAAAAGCTCGGCCTCGGTCGGTACTGCTACGCCCTCCTTGGCGGGAGCATTCACAATAACAACCATATTCTTGCCCGGCAGATAGAGCTGCTGTGCCACCTGATTGATCATCATCACATTCATCATCTCTACGAGCTGCTTGTCCAGCTGATACTCGGTCTCTGCCGATGGCATAGGAGTACCCTCGCGGAAGTTATCGATGCAACGCTGTGCCCAGAATGCGTGCTTACGGTCGTCACGGCTGTTGTACTGTGTCTCCAAACCTGCCAAGACCTTCGCCTTTGCACGTTCAAACTCGCCCTCGGTGAAGCCCCAGCGACGGATACGTTCCATCTCGGTAAGGATAGCCTTGTAACCTGCCAGAAGCTCGCCGTCCTTTGTTACGGCACCACCTGTTGTTACGTTGAGTGTAGGACAGATACCAATGCTGCCGAGAGCACCAAAATCTGCCTGAATGAAAGGAGCATTTGGCTTCTCCGACATATCCTGCAAACGTTCTGCAGCCATACGGTCGATAAGCGATGTCATCACATCAACAAGCTCGGCATATATCAAACCGCGAGCCTGCTTGGGTAGAGCCGGCGACTTGTAGATAACATTCACCTGTGAATACTGCTGCTCGGGGTCGGTGAAGATGCTCACGATAGGCTCCTCGTTGTCGGGGATAACCACAACCTCCTTCTGTGCTGCATCGGCCGCAGGTGCGGGGATGTCGGCCATGATGGTCTTAATCTTATGCTCTACGGCATCAACATCGATATCACCAACTACGACAACTGCCTGATAGTCGGGGCGATACCACTTGTGATAGAAGTCGCGGATATCCTGATAGGTGAAGCTCTCCAAGCCCTCCAGGTAACCGATAAGGTTACGCTCGGCATAGATAGAGCCCTTACCCACAGCCTTCAACATAGCGATAGTCGAACGCCAAGAAGCACCGTCACGTGTACGCAACTCCTCCTTGATAACGCCACGCTCGTTGTCAATCTCCTCCTCCTCCAAAGCGATGAAGTGTGACCAGTCGTGAAGAATGGTCAAAGTAGAGTCGATAACACTCTCGCGTGCCACGGGGACATCAGTCATAAAGTACTGTGTCAAGTCCCACGAAGTGAAAGCGTTAAGGTTAGCACCGAACTTTACACCAATCTTCTCCAAGTACTCGATCATAGTCTTGTCGGGGTAGTTCTTTGTGCCGTTGAAAGCCATATGCTCAAGGAAGTGAGCCAAACCCTGCTGGTTGTCACCCTCCTGTGCAGCACCTACATCGTGAACGATATAGAAGTTAGCCATGCCCTTTGGCTTCTCGTTATGACGGATGTAATAGGTCAGGCCGTTAGGCAACACGCCCTGACGAATCTCCTTATCGGCGGGAATAGGCTGCGATGGGTCGATCTGTGCCTGAACTGCCGAAGTCGCACCCAAAACAAGGGCAACGACAAATAAAAGTAGTTTTTTCATAGTTCTAAAAATGTTAGTTGTTGCAAATATAATAATTTTGATATAATTCACACACAATTACACGAATTTCATCATTCGTAACATATTAGTCGCACGAAGTGGGCGTTGCACTACAAAAAAACGCAACTTTTTGTGAATTATTTTTCAGCGACCATATCATTCAGGCTTGCTGGACCACAAACCCTTCACCCACAACACAAAAAAGGGGTTGTCCCGAAAGACAACCCCCATACCTATTATTTATGCTTATTACCTTATTTATTATCCGGTAGGCAATTACTCTGCCAAGCAATCTACGCGTACGCAACCGATCTTACCGTTGGGGTGAAGAACGTAAGCATACATATAAACGCCGTCAGATGAAGCGTGAAGAGCAACGTCGGTCTCACCACCTGCTGCACCAACAGCCCACTCCTGATAGCCCTCACCAGTGTAGAAAGGAACTACACCAGCCTGGAAGTGTGCAAGGCTTGTAACGTCTGCGATAAAGATACCGGGCTCATTCAATGAATAAGTAAAGTAAGTATCACTTGCCGAAACCAAGTAGTAAGCGTTGTTGAACTTCTCAACATCGATACATACAGCACCACTGTTTATAGCACCTGTATCCTGAACAGCCAAAGCCGTACCATTCTCTGCCCATACAAAGCGGTTGCTTGAGTAACCAACCATGAAGTAAGGAGCACCCTGACCCATATCGCGATAGATAACATCACCATTGTTGTTGTCAATCTTAACTGTAATAGTGCCGGCAGCAATCTTTGACCAGTAACCACTATCAGCAACACCATCAACAGTCTGATACAACAAGTGACCTGTAGTACCTGTTGACCAAGGTGAGTACATCATTGTAATACGAGAAGCACCGTAAACATCACCGATTACTGAGAGATCCTTACCATAGTCTGCACTTGCACGTGTGATAAATACCTCGGGAGTACCCTCAATACCCTTCATACGAGCAATACGGAAACCGTCAGCCTCCTGATATGAGCTGATAACCAAGTTACCTGCATCGTCAGCAGTGATATGAGCATTGGCACCTGCCATAACACCCAAGTCGATAGTACCAACCTTCTCACCTGTCAAAGCGTTCAATACAACGGGAGCTGCTTTAGGAGCATTTACTACGAGGTAGTCATCACCAACAGCTGCGATAGAAGTAGCACCGGCTACGATCTCGCTGATAGGCTTCGCCCACATAACCTCGGGGCTATCCATACGCATACCGTGCTCGATAAGAGCAACACCTGAAGTCTGCTTAACAGTGATAACAACCTCGTTGTCGTCAGCCTTCAAGGTAACTGTACCCTCGCGGTCAGCAACAACATTCTTTGAAGCGGTAATCTTAACGATACCCTCCTCAACAACAGCTGTAAGCCACTCGGCAGAAGCAACAGCCTCGATAGCATCGTCGGTAGTTGTGTAAGGAACCTCGAAAGTATGCTCGGCAGAACCTGTTGAGAGTGAAAGATACTCATCAGCAACAGTAACAAATACACCGATATATGCGTTGAAAGACAATACAGAGCTCTGGTTCTCCTCACCGAAGTAGATCAAAGCGATCTCACCCTTCAAGTCAGCACAAGAAGCGTGCTCAGCAGAAGGAGCTGTAACGGTCAAAACAGCAGTAGCCTTGTCGTAAGAAGCCTTCCACTCGTCGGGAGTAGTAACAACGGTCTTCAAAACGCCCTCAGCCTCCATCTCGAAGCTCTTTGTCATACCCAGGTCAAAAGCAACAGACTCAAACTGCTCCTCGCCCTTGAACTTGATATACAATGCACTGCGGAGCTCAATCTCGATAGTATCACCATTGAGGAACTCAAATACAGCAGTGTTGGTCTCCTCGTCGATGTAAGCAGCCTTGAACAAACCACCTGCACCACCTGAAGTAGTAACGGGAGTACCATCAGCCAACTTAACGCGCTCGTAGGTCTCGCCATTGTCGTAGCTAACCTCCCAATAGCCGGTCTCACCCTCCATTACAACACGCATAAGAGGAGTGTTACCCTTCTCACCCTTAACGATAAGACGCTTGCCATCAACCTCGATGAATGAAGTAACGCCATCCTTAACAACAGCCCAGTAGTACTGGCCGTCAGCCTCGTCGAGCTTAACAGTAACGGTTACGCCATCCTTACCGGCAGCACCGTCCTTACCGTTAGCAATAGTAATCTGCTCACCGTTGGTGAAATAAACAGTATAACCAGTCTCGCCCTCGACAATACGAGAAACATAGACATTCTTCTGCATAGCATCAACCAAAGTCTCGACGCCAGCAATGTCCTGATTAAGAGCCACAACAGTCTTTTCAAGCTCTGTCAGACGATCCTCAATACCCTGGATCTGATTTTTGAGAGCAGTGTCATCATAGCCCTCGCAAGAAGCGAACAGCACACAAGCCGCAGCTACCAAGTAAAGTAATTTTTTCATAATGTTACATTTAATATTTTTAGGTTAATTCAAAATATTTTCCCAACCCAACAACGCATATATCCGCCAACGTTCCAAACAAGATTATGCCTCATTCTGATACGGATACACACTTTATGGAACAAAGATAATAAAAAATATATTTGTTTTCCAAACAACTCTTCAAAAAAAATCAACATACAGCCAAATCTTTATAAAAAAAATTAAAATGTTTGCCATTGACCACAATTAAACAACTTTTATTGCATTTTTACCCACATTTTTATTAACTTTGTAGTTGGTATGCCTTTTTATGGCCCCTTCAGGGTGAAGAAATTAAACTTATTCCAGTCCATTTATGACTAAAACAAACTTTTTAGACGCATTGGAGTGTGGTAACAAATCGGCACAATTAAAGAGGGAGATTCTGCGTCGCTATATGAAAAACGGAGGCGAGAGCATTGCCGACCTCAGCCGAGAACTCGGACTCAGCGTACCTACACTAACCAAAATCATAGGAACTCTCATCGAGGAGAATCTGGTGTGTGACCTCGGCAAGCAGGTGGCGACGGGAGGTCGTCGCCCCAGCATCTACGGACTGAACCCTTCGGCCGGCTACTTTATGGGCGTGGATATCAAGCGTGACATAGTCATAATGGGCATCATAAACTTCCGTGGCGATATGGTGATGCAGCGTCAATATGATTTCTCCATCGAAAACACGCGAGCATCGTTTGACGAGTTGTGCAACCTGATAAACCAGTTCATCTCCAGCACCCGCATACGCCGCGAAAAGCTATTTGCCATAGGTATCAACATACCGGGCCGCATCAACCCCGACACGGGATACAGTTACTCATATTTCTTCTTCGACGAAAAACCGCTGACATCGGCATTGGAGGAGAGACTCGGCTGTCGCGTTTTCATCGAAAATGACTCACGAGCAATGGCTTACGGAGAGTACGTTCACGGCGTGGGCAACGGAGAGCAGGATATGATTTTCCTCAATTTGAGCTGGGGTTTCGGTGTGGGAATGATTCTCGGCGGCGAGCTACACTACGGCAAGTCGGGATTCTCCGGCGAGTATGGACACTTCCCATTCTTCGACAACGAGATTATATGCAGTTGTGGCAAACGCGGCTGCCTCGAAACAGAGGTGTCGGGATGTGCCGCACACCGCCAGTTCATAGAGAAGCTCAAACAGGGAAATATCTCGATGCTGTCCAGCCAATACGAGGCGGGAGAGACGATCACTGTACGCGACATTCTGGAGGCAGTGGATAAGGAAGATATGCTGGCAATCGAGGTGATGGAACAGATTGGAGCATCACTCGGCAGAGCCATCGCAGGACTTATCAACATGTTCAATCCCGAAGTGATAATTCTGGGCGGAACACTCTGTTCGGCAAAGGATTACCTCCTGCTGCCAATCAAGAGTGCGATAAATAAATATGCCTTGAATTTCGTCTCAAAAGATACCGCTATCAAGGTCTCAAAACTTGGCGAATCGGCGGGCTTGATAGGCATCTGTGCCATCACTCGCAACAAGGCTCTCGGACTGTAAAAAACAGCGAATTTTAACATAAAAACTTATAAATTTTTACTTGCAAATGGAACAGGCATTACCTCAGACAAAACGTTCCCCTCTGTGGTGGGTTCCCTCGGCATATTTCGCTATGGGTCTGCCACTTATCCTCATCAATCTCGTTGCTCCAATCATGTTCAACGACTTTGGTATTTCGGACGCACAGGTCGCATTCTGGACCTCGCTGCTCATCCTGCCCTGGTCGCTGAAACCATTCTGGAGTCCGCTGATGGAGATGTACCGCACAAAGAAGTTTTTTGTCGTTACCACGCAGCTCGTTTCGGGAGTCTCGTTAGCCATTATCGCAATGGCTCTGCCACTGCCCGATTTCTTCCCCTATGTGGTAGCGATTATGACCGTTTTAGCGTTCAGCGGTGCAACGCACGACATCGCCCTTGACGGCGTGTATATCACAGAGTTAAACAAGACCCAGCAGGCACAGTTTGTAGGCTGGCAGGGTGCTTTTTACAACCTCGCCAAAGTGACCGCAATGGGAGGTTTGGTCTATCTTGCAGGCGTGCTCGAAGGTCGCTACGGAGTGCTTCACGCTTGGGTGATAATCATGCTCATCTGCGGCATCCTGCTCACCGTGCTTGGCCTCTACCACTGGAAGGTACTTCCGACAGGCGGAAGCGAGGCACAGAGCCACTCTTCGTTTGGCGAGACAATGCGTGAGACGTGGGGTGTGATCGTGCAGTTCTTCAAAAAGAAATATATCTGGTTTTACATTGCGTGGATCGTCTTCTATCGCTTCACTGAGGGCCTTGTAATCAAGATTGTGCCACTCTTCCTGAAGGCCCCCGTAGCGGAGCAGGGCCTCGGCCTGACAAAGGACGAGATAGGTCTGTTCTATGGCACATTCGGCGTTGTAGCCTTCATCGTCGGCTCTATTCTGGGTGGATATTTCATCTCGTGGAGAGGCTTGAAAAAGGCAATATTCCCACTCTGCTGCATATTCAATATCCCGTTTGTAGTCTATGCCCTTTTGGCGGTATATCAGCCTGAAAGTGCGTGGTTGGTATGCGGTGGTATTGTGTTCGAGTATTTCAGCTATGGCTTTGGTTTTGTGGGTCTTACGCTGTTCATTATGCAACAGGTGGCTCCCGGAAAGCACCAGATGGCACACTACGCCTTCGGCTCGGCACTGGCCAACCTCGGCGTTATGCTGCCGGGTATGATTTCGGGTGTCATCAGCGACGCTATCGGCTACGAGAAGTTCTTCCTCTGGGCCTTGGCAAGTGCTATTCCGGCATTTATTCTCACCTGGTTCCTGCCATTCACACACAGTGATTCATCGGAGCAGCCACAGGAGAGCTAATAGGCAAAATCGATTTTGGACTATATCAGGAGTCGCCCTTTCGGCGGCTCTTTTTTTTGCCCTTTTTCAACCAAAAAAGAGTGCAGAAAACGACAAAACAAACTTAATAAAAATTTTTATTTTGCTATTTTTGGCACCAAAATTAAACTATAATGCTAAATATCAATATTTTAACCAAATCACAAGCGAAAAAATCTTATTAAAATTTATTTAAAAAGTTTTGTTTTATGAAGAAAATTCTTTAATTTTACGCCTAATTAGAATTATAATATCCAAAAGCAATGAAAAATTTTTCGATTTTAGCAATTTTAACGGCCCTCGTAGGCCTGTGCCTCGGTTGCAAACAAGAGGTAAATCCAAACTATGTCTTCCCCGACCCGGAGACTACCCCTGCGGTTGTAATCACCCCCATCGAGAAGACAACAACATCTATCACGGTGCTTATCAAGTCAATCTACGCAGAGGAGTGTGCTTACCATTTCGCCGAGGGCGAGAGCCTCAGCCTCTCTATTGACGAGGTGTTCTCGAAGGGTACAACACTGAATGCTGAAAACGGCAAAGAGGTTGTCGTAAGCGACCTGAAACCCGCTACGGCATACACATTCATCGCCGCAGCCCGCGATGCCCAGTTTGGCTCGGTATGTACTCCCGTCACCGTCATCACAGCAAGCGATGCTCCGGAGTCAAACTATCCGAAGCGTATGTCGGTTGAGCCATTTGAGAAGAGTTTTGAGGATGGTGGCGTAGCGAAGGGCTACATCGTCCTGGCCGACCTCAAATCAAACGGCAACATCCGCTTCTGCCCCACTCACCTCAACCCCGCACTCACTCCTACGGCTGCCTTTGAGCACTTCAAAACTCTCGGTCTGGGTACGCCTTACGTAGTGTCAAATGCCGGTTTCTTCTGGGATGGAGCATCACTCAGTCTCTGCATCTCTGACGGCGAGGTGAAGTCTATCGCCACACAGACAGCATATCCCGACAACGCTGCAGGCAAGCAGATTACTGCCTATCCCGTGCGTGCCGCTTTCGGACAGAATGCCGACGGCTCATTCGAGGCGACCTGGGTATATTGCATCAATGGCAAGCCATACTCGTTCCCCTCTCCATTGGGTAACGACGAGACAACTCATACGTTCATGACCACTCCTCCAACCGTCAATACAGCCGGTGCGAAGCTCTGGGAGCCTGAGCAGGCTATCGGCGGCGGCCCGATGCTGGTTTACAAGAAGAAGAATGTGGCTATGGAGTACTACTACCGAGAGATTATGCACACCGGTGGTACAAGTGGCAACACTCGCCAGCCCCGCACCGCGATAGGCGGAACAAAGAGTGGCAAGTTGATGCTGCTCGTATGCGACGGTCGTGGCAAGAACGGCTCAAACGGACTTACCCTCAGCGAGATGGCCGACATCTTTGTTGAGCACGGCATGGATTACGCTATCAACCTCGATGGTGGAGGTTCATCGGCTATCGTTGGCTACAATGGTGAGGTTTGTAACACACCAAGCGACGGCAGCCAGCGTCAGGTCCCCACAGCTATCGTCATCGCTGAAATTGAATAGGACACATTGCAATTACACAAAATAATCAAACGTATATGAAACGAATCTTTCAACTTTTCACATTGGCAGTCGTCGCAACGGCTATGTTAGGCGTCGTCGGCTGCAACAATGCACAAACGAAGAGCAGCAAGCCCGTATATATGTGGGTAGATTGCGAGGCTAACTTCGCCCGTATGAGTTCGCAGGACTCTATCGCATTCTATGTCGATAAGATGAAGGCAATAGGCATCACCGACATCGTTGTCGATGTAAAGTCTATTATGGGCGAGACGCTTTATGACAGCAAGTACGCCCCCTATATGGCGGAGTTTGAGGGTACTGTTCGTCCCCGCGAGTACGACATGATGCGTCACTTCATCGACGAGGGTCATCGTGCCGGTATGCGTGTTCACGGCTCGCTGAACATCTTCGCCGGAGGCCACATCTTCTTCAATCGCGGCATCATCTTCAACGAGCATCCCGAGTGGCAGTCTATCGTCTATCGTCCCGATGGCTCGCTGGTGCCTATCAGTGAGATTAAGAGCAACTACAACGGCATGCTCAACCCCTCAAATCCTGAGGTGCGTGAGTATCAGAAGAATATTCTGGTGGAGTTTGCTACCCGCTACCCCGATGCCGATGGTATCATCTTCGACCGTCTGCGTTACGACAACATCACATCCGACTTCTCTGACCTCTCTCGTCAGCAGTTTGAGGAGTGGAGTGGCATCAAGCTGGAGAAGTATCCCGAGGATATCATCTACTGGGAGGATGGCAAGATGAAGCACTCGAAATACTTCAAGGAGTGGGTTGAGTGGCGTGCTACCATCATCAAGTCTTTCGTTGAGGAGGCTCACGCAGCCATCCACGAGGCTAACCCCAACATCCTGATTGGCGACTATACAGGTGCTTGGTATCCTACCTACTATCAGCTGGGTGTGAACTGGGCAAGTACACAGTACAACCCCGCAGAACGTTATCCCGAGTGGGCTTCGGAGAACTACTACAAGACGGGCTATGCCGACCTGCTCGATATCTATATGACAGGTCTTTACTACACCCTCGTTACCAAAGATGAGGTGGATGCAGCACAGGGTCGCGTTGTAGGTCAGCGTACCGAGTCGGGTATGGACCCCAACGACCTTACATACTGCTACTCGGTGGAGGGCGGTGCCGAGTTGGCACAGGCCATCACCTGCGGCGTTGTTCCCGTAGCCGGCTCACTCTATGTTGATCAGTATGAGCAGGATAAGGAGCAGTTTGGCCGTGCCGTAGCACAGGTTATGAAGAGTTGCGAAGGCGGTTTGATGATTTTTGACCTCGTACACATCGTCAATCGCGACTGGTGGGATGTACTGGAACAGAACATTAAGACAGAGTAATCAATACACAAACTTAAAACTATATCATTATGAAACATTTATCCCAAAAACAAGGGGGGGGGATTTGTAAATCCATCTTATCAATCCTCTGTGCCCTCTTCGTGATTTTGAGCCCCAGTGCAGCTTGGGCACAAAATTCAATCAAGGGAACTGTTGTTGATGAAGCGGGTGCTCCCGTCATCGGAGCAACCGTTATCGTGGAGGGCACCAATACAGGTACCTCTACCGACATCAACGGACACTTCTCACTCACGGCTAAAGCTGGTAGCCGACTCGAGATTTCATTCCTCGGTATGGAGACTGTGTATGTACCGGTGACTGCCGACCTTAAAAACATCACTGTTGAGCTGAAAAGCGATGCAGAGCAGGTGGACGAGGTTGTCGTGGTAGGTTACGGTGTGCAGAAGAAGCAGTCGGTGACAGCCGCTATCTCTCAAATCTCTGGTAAGGAGTTGGAGAAGGCCCCCGTCGGTAATATCTCGAATATGCTGGCAGGTCGTGTGGCAGGTGTTACTGCTGTGCAGCTCTCTGGTCAGCCCGGTGCCGATGGCTCTTCTATCATGGTGCGTGGTCAGTCTGTACTCTACATCGTGGACGGTGTGCCCCGTGACATCAGCCAGATCAATCCCGAGGATATCGAGTCTATCTCGGTATTGAAGGATGCTTCGGCAGCTGCCGTTTATGGTCTGGATGGTAACACCGTTATCATCGTAACCACAAAGCGTGGCCAGAAGGGTGCCTCAACAATCTCATACAAGGGTTCTTATGGTGTCAGCCAGAATGCCAACCCAATGACTTTGCTTGATGGTCCCGGTTATGCTTACTGGTACAACAAGGCATTGGAGCTGGATGGTCAGCAGCCTATCTTCACATCTGACATCGTTCAGAAGATGATTAACGAGGAGGATGGCTGGGGTAACACCAACTGGTATAACAAGGTGTTCAACATCGGTCACAACATGTCGCACACAATCTCTGCTAATGGCGGTAACGACAATATGAACTACTTCGCTTCAATCGGTATGTTCGACCAGAAGGGTAATGTCGATAACTTCAACTTCCGCCGTTATAACATGCGTGCCAACCTCTCGGCCAAGATTGCCAACAACCTCACATTGGAGGTGGGTCTTGCAGGCCGTATTCAGGAGCACGACCAGCCTACATACTCGGCAGATCCCAGTGCATGGAACAACGTTGCACAGCAGGCTATGCGTGTTCACCCATACGTTCCTGAGAAGATGACAATCGACGGTACAGAGTATCACACTGCTACCGCTACCGCTTCGGCTACGGTCAATCCCGTTGCTGCTTATCAGGAGTCTGGTAAAAACCGCCGTCTGGCGACATATATCGAGCCCAACATCTCACTGCGTTGGGATATTCCTTGGGTTAAGGGCCTTTCAGCGAAGTTCTTCGCATCATACGATATGGCCTTCACTCACACAAAGCAGTTCTCTACACCTTACAAGATGGCGTTGGCAAACTTTGCTTATGACGAGAACGGCTATATCTACAAGATGAATTACACCGTAAGTCAGACATATTCGGGTCTGGGCGATGTAAACAACTTGCAGGAGGCTTCATATTACACCTTCAACGGCATCACACAGACAAGCCTCTCTTACGACAACACATTCGGTAAGCACCGCGTTGCTGCGTTGGCATTGTTGGAGACTCGCGATTACAGAAGCAACAACCACTATGGCCGTATGTATGACCTTATGTTCGAGAACCTTCCCGAACTTAACTTCGGTGATGGCTCAAACGACAAGCGTGCCGTGGGTGGTACAAGTGCACACAGCCGTCAGGTAGGTTTCGTGGCTCGTTTGAACTACGACTACGACGACCGTATCTATGTCGAGCTTTCAGGTCGTTACGATGGTACTTACCTCTTCTCTGGTATGAACGGCTCACGCTGGGGCTTCTTCCCCGCAGCATCTGCCGGCTGGCGTATCTCACAGGAGAAGTGGTTCAAGTCAAGATGGGTTGATAACTTGAAGTTGCGTGGTGGTATCGGTCTTACAGGTACATCAGCAGTTAGTGCATTCCAGTATTTGAGCACGATGACAATTCCATCATCTAACGGCGTTGTTATCGGCGGTCAGGGTCAGTTGGGTATCTACACAGGCGGTATCGCCAACCCCAACATCACCTGGGAGAAGAACCTGAACTACAACATTGGTGTTGATGCTACATTCTGGAAGGGCTTGCTCGGTATCGAGGCCGACGTCTTCTATACCTATAAATATGATATGCTTGCAAGCGTAGGCGGTAGCTATCCTCCATCAGTGGGTGGTTACTTCCCATCGGTTGATAATGTAAACAAGCAGGACGTTCGCGGTTTTGACTTCTCAATCTCTCATAACAACCGTGCCGGCGACTTCTCTTACGGCATCAAGTTTATGGGCTCTTACGCAAAGCGTCGCTGGTTGTACTATGCAGGCGATGCAGACAACACTCCCGACTACCAGAAGCTGACAGGCAAGGAGGTTGGTGCTGTAATCGGTTTCATCGACAAGGGTTTGTTCCAGAGTGAGGAGGAGATTCAGAACTCTCCTACAATGGTAGGTAAGCCTATCCGCGTGGGTGATATCAAGTATGAGGATAGAAATGGTGACGGTATCATCTCTTATGAGCAGGACCGTGGTTATGTAGGTACCAGCGTATATCCCAAGTTTACAGGTGGTTTGGCATTCAACTGCGAGTGGAAGGGCATCGACTTCAACTTCCTGTTGCAGGGTGGTGTCGGCTCAACTATCGCTTTGACAGGTGTTTATGCAGGTGGTATTATGGACAATACCTCAATGACAAAGCCTTTCTATCACGATGGTAACTCTCCTCTCTACCTTGTAGAGAACTCTTGGACACCGGAGAATACCGACGCTTACTTCCCACGTCTCTCTCTTGCAAGCAGCTCAAACAACGCTTACTCTTCAACTCGCTGGTATCGTCCGGGTGACTACCTCCGCTTGAAGACTATCCAGTTGGGTTATACTCTTCCCGCCAAGCTGACACGAAAGGCTGGTATTCAGCGTATCAGAGTATATGTTGAGGGTTCTAACATCTTCACATTGAGCCACGTGAGCAAATACAATATCGACCCCGAGCAGCCGAGCGTAAACAACGGTTACTATCCACAGCAGCGCGTGATGTCGGTAGGTTTGAATATTACTCTATAATCCGAAAAACTTGAAAATTATGAAAAACAGAATTTTGATTCTATTCTTGTCGTTCCTTACGCTCGGATTAGTGAGTTGTAACGACTACTTGGAGCTTACTCCGACCGACAAAATTACCGATAAGTCGGTGTGGGAGAATCAGGCTGCAACAGATCTGTATGTAAATAACTTCTACGAGTATATCCACGTATATAGCCAGTTTGGCGAGGGCCAGTTCAGCGGTAACCTTACCGAGGGTTTGACCGAGACGTTCAAATATGGTAGTCCTATCGTGGGTAACCGTGCAGGTGACTGTAACTACTATGTATTCACACCCGAGACCCTGACAAGTGAGGGTAGCTACCTCGACTGCTGGAGTGGTGCTTACGAACGTATCCGCCGCATCAACGAGTTCCTGGCAGCAATGGAGAACTACTCTACTTACTCTGCCGAGGTGAATACTCTCTATGAGGCACAGGCCCGTTTCTTCCGTGCTTTCCTCTATTTCCAGCTTGCAAAGCGTTACGGAGGTCAGGCTATCATCTTCAAAAGCCTCGCCGAGACGGTTAAGAATACGCCTCTTACATCTGCCAAAGATACCTGGCAGTATATCTACGACGAGTTTACGTTCGCTGCAAACAATCTCCCCACAGCGTGGGATTCAGCCAACACTGGTCGCGTAACCAAGGGTGCTGCCTATGCTATGTTGTGCCGTGCTATGATCTACGCAGAGCGTTGGTCAGATGCAAAGGCTGCCGGTGAGGAGGTTCTCAAGCTCGGTTATTCACTCGCCTCTACCTATGAGGCTGCTACAAAGGGTGGTAACTCGGAGTCTATTCTCGAATTCAACTACCTCGTAACAGGCCCTAACCACTACTGGGATCGTTATATGTGTATGTACTATGAGTACACTACTGCCGGTGGTGCTACTCCTACACAGGAGATGGTTGAGAGCTACGAGGATAAGGATGGTAACAAGGTTGACTGGAGTGCTTGGCACACTGCTGACGGCACTACAAAGTATCCTCCCTACGAGAGCCTGGAGCCTCGTTTCGCTGCCACAATCCTCTACAACGGAGCTATCTGGAAGGATGTTGAGTTGGAGTGCTGCGTAGATGGTACTTATGGTACTTATGTAGATTACGGTGTTGAGCCTTATCCTTATGGCAAGACCGTTACAGGCTACTATATGCGTAAGTTCCGTCAGGAGACAAACACCAACCTTACAAGCGTTGCATCAACCTCTACATGGGTTGAGTTGCGTCTGGCAGAGGTGCTTCTGAACCTTGCCGAGGCTGAGTATGAGCTGGGTCAGTATGGTACTGCAATGGGCTACATCGCACAGGTACGTTCACGCGTGGGTCTTCCTACCGACCTTACATTGGAGGGTGACGACTGCTTCGCAGCGTTGCGTCACGAGCGTAAGATTGAGCTCGCATACGAAGGCCACCTGTGGTGGGATATGCGTCGTTGGAGACTCTCTGAGGAGGCTTACAATGGCTACCGCGTTCACGGCTTGAAGATTACAAAGGAGGGCTCTGGCTACCGCTACGCTTATGTTGATTGCGACGGCCAGGATCGTAAGTTCCTTTCTCGTATGTATCGTCTGCCTATTCCTAATGCCGAGTTGCAGAATAACAACGCTATACAACAGTTTGATGAGTGGAACTTCTAATAGCTAATTCTATGAAAAAGATAATATTTTGGATGTTGATGGCAGTCGTACTCCCTATGACGGCGTGCCAAGAGCCGGAGGAGCTTACACCTGCGGCTACCAAGAAGGGCATCAATAATGTGCTTGTATATCCCACTTGGGATGGTTACCACACGGCTGATGCAAATGCTCGCTTCAATAGTGCTATTGACTATGAGAATCATGTTATCACTATTCAGGTGCCCTATAATATCCCTGTGGAGTCGGATGCAGTAACCGACCTGGAGGATTACAAGAAGGTTTGGATTCAGTTCAACCTCGACGACAATGCTTACATCTCGCCGAAGCTCGTAACAATAGATCTCACACAGACCTATACCGTTACACTGACCGACCAGAAGAAGCAGAAGAGTGACTGGACTATCAAGGCAGAGCTCAAAAAGCATAATGCCTGCGATATTGAGAGCTTTACAATCCGCGACCTGGGCATCTCGGCGTTGATCGACAAGAATGGTGCTACCGCATCGCTTATCTACTTCAACGACTTGCAGAATGTCTTTGCTGATGTAGTACTCTCGCCCCATGCACGCATCGTGCCCGACCCATCGGAGACCGCTTTCTGGTGCTCTACCGACGAGCCCAAGAAGTTCACCGTAATCGCACAGGATGGTGTCACAAAGCGTGAGTGGACATTGCAGCAGACCGAGCCTGCACGTCATCCCGAGGGTATTCGTCCCGAGAGTGCAAAGGTCCTGTGGAACATCAAGCTTAAGGATGCCGGTGTATCAGTGCTCAACATGACAACAGGTATCGCCGCTACCGACGAGTATGTTATCATCAATACCCGCGGTGAGGATCCTATCATCCTCGATGCCAAGAGTGGTAAGCGACTCGGTACTCTTAACATCGGTTCGGTGAAGGGTGCAAGCTCAAATTACTACATCACATCTGACCATAAGGGCCACATCGTCATCAACAACTACATCCCCGATGACGGCGGTATCTTCCGCGTATGGCGTATGCGTGACATCAACTCTACACCAGAGCTCTTCATCGAGCACGCAACAAGTGATGTTCTCGGTAAGCACCTCTCTGTATGGGGCGATGTTTACGGCAATGCTTCTGTTCAGGCGGTATATTGCGGCTGGACCTCAACAGGTACAACATCTAACTTCACTTGGACTGTGAAGGATGGTGTTGCTGATGCTAAACCTTACTGGTGCCAGATCAGCGGTATGAGCAAGGGCTGGACCAATGGTGATGCAATTCGTTTGGGTACCGACGCTACGGCTGACTTCTTCGCTTGCGGTTACTCGGCAAATGAGCTTGGCTGGATCAGCGGTAGCAGCAACGCTATGTTGTCATCTGTCAAGGGTGTATTGACCGGCAACGAGGGTATGCAGGCTGTTGATGCTGTTAATTTCAATGGTGTGAACTACGTTATGGCATCTATGGAGTCATTCTTCACATGGGGTGTCGCAGGTGGTGCATGGGTTATGGAGGCGAAGTATCCTCAGACCTTCAACGGCTCATTCGAGCTGGATGCGACACAGGATCCCGACTGCGTTGTATGGGCTCTGGATCGTGGCGAAGGCGGCTATGGTTTGTATGGTGGCCGTGCCAACGAGGGTGCTAACGGCAACTCATATCAGGACGTTAAGCTGCATGTAACTTCTGATGGTTACTTCATGTATGCTTACTATATGTTCTGTAATGGTTATATTGGTTGCGTACAATTTGACTGTATCGCCCAGTAAGACCCTATAAAACCCATAGCCTCTTGATCGGGGCTATGGGTACAAAACAATGATAATTAACATATTAAACAATGAAAAAGTTTCTATTTTGTATTGGTTTGGCAGCTGCTCTGATTGGCTGCGACAACGAGAGTAATCCTACTTACGACTTCCCGGCACGTCCCGACGTGGAGGCGTTGCCCGAAGTGAAGATTGATGCTGTGAAGGCCGAGGCGTATGCTTTGGAGTTCACCATCACACCCAAGAATGCGACAGAGTGTGCCTACCTCTGCATCGAGACCAACGATGACGACGTACAGCTATCGGCTGCCGAGGTGCTTGCACAGGGTGTGCAGGTGGAGGCTACCGAGAGCAAGACCTATCGTATCGAGGAGCTCTGGGAGGAGACCTCTTACAACATCTACGCTGCGGTTCGCAGTGGTGACCGTTCATCGGTGAGTGCTATCAAGATGACGACAGATGTAGCTCCCGCACCTCCCGTTCCGGAGGGCCCGCTGACCAATCCTATGTATATCTGGGTTGATGCTGCCGCCAACTTCCCCGACTTCGCAAACAGCAAGGATAACATCCGCCGCGACCTCACACTTGCAAAGCAGACCGGCTTTACCGACATCGTTGTCGATGTTCGCCCCACAAACGGCGACATCCTCTACCAGTCAAGCCACTGCGATCAAGTGAAGTGGCTGGGTGCCTGGTTGCCGGGTGGTTACGGTAAGATTAACCGCACTGCCGACTGGGATTATCTGGCTGCATTTATCGAGATTGGCCACGAGCTGGGTCTTCGCATACACGCAGGCTTCAACACTATGGTCGGTGGTAACAAGTCAAACCTCGGCTCACAGGGCGTTCTTGTACGCGACAGCAGCAAGAAGGAGTGGGCTACGGTACTCAACACCAAATCGGGCTTTGTAAATACACTCGACAGCAGCGAGACTACCTATTTCTTCAACCCCTCACACCCCGAGGTACAGGAGTATATCTGCAACCTGTTGAGAGATTTGGCCGCTTACGAGGACCTTGACGGTATCATCCTTGACCGTGGTCGCTACAACTCTATGTTGAGTGACTTCTCTGACCTTACAAAGGAGCAGTTCGAGGAGTATGTAGGCGAGAAGGTTGATTTCAATGCCGATGTATTGCCCGCAGGCTTCACAGGCACTATCAACGCCGATATGCCTTACGAGCATAAGCACCTGAAGAAGTGGCTGGAGTTCCGTGCCAAGACCATTCACGACTTTATGACCAAGGCAAAGGAGGCTGTACGCGAGGTTAACAGCACGATTAAGTTCGGTGTATATGTGGGTGGCTGGTACAGCACATACTACGATGTTGGTGTGAACTGGGCAAGTCCCAACTTCAACACAGGCACAGCATTCCCACGCTGGGCAACAGCCGAGTACAAGAACTTCGGTTATGCCGATATTATGGACCACATGCTCATTGGTGCTTACGCCTCTCCGGGCGGCGTATATGGCTCGTCGGAGTGGACCATGCAGGGCTTCTGCCAGCTGGCTATGAAATATACCAACGACGACTGTCCTCTGGTGTGCGGTGGCCCCGATGTAGGTAACTGGGACGCTTCGGACAAATATACCGACGATCAGGAGTATCAGGCAATCACCAACTCTGTAAAGGCTTGCTATGACGCTTGTGACGGTTACTTCCTCTTCGATATGATTCACCTCAAGAAGGGTGATCTGTGGCAGTACGCCAAGGCAGGTATCGACGAGGTGAAGGAGTCTTTGGAGTAAAACATAAACATATCAGAACAATGAAAAGATTGCTTTTGCTGGCTTTGGCCTTAATGATTATAATACCCACTATGGCACAGAAAGCAAAGTTTGGTGGCAGCTATTACGATTGTCGTATGGCTGCCCACCAGGAGGAGCCGATCCCTCACGGAGCTATCATCTGGATAGGTGATAGCCTCACCGAGCAGGGCTGGTGGAGTTTTTTGAGCAAGGAGAAGAATATTGTAAACCGAGGCATCGGCGGCGATAATACCTATGGTATGTTGCACCGCCTGCCCCTCTATCTTGATGCGGAGCCCAGCAAGATTTTCTTTATGGGTGGTGTGAATGATATCTCGGCAAACTATGCTGTGGAGGATATCTTTGCCAATATTGTTGCTATGGTCGATATGATCAAGCAGCGTGTTCCGCAGTGTGAGCTTTACATTCAGAGTGTGATTACACCCAACAACGACGTGCTAGCCTACGACTATATCAAAAACAAACAGTCGAAGATGGCCGAGCTGAACGACAAGCTGGAGCAGATGTGTCGCGAGAAGCAGGTTGTGTGGGTCGATTTACGCCCCGTAATGCACAACGAGCAGGGCGAGTTGCGTAAGGAGCTCACCAAGGATGGTATCCACATCCACCCCGAGGCATATATGCTTTGGGTGAAGCATCTCAAGGAGAAGAGATACATTCGCAAATAGAAACAGAATAAGCAGCAGATGATGAAACGTGTAGCGGCGATAGATTTGTTGAGAGCTTTGGCAATCGTGGGTATGGTTGCCTCGGGCAGTATGCTGTGGGATGCCGGGCTCCCCGCTGCGATGTTTCACGCACAGCTGCCACCGCCCACATTCCGGTTTAACCCCGAAGTGCCGGGTATCACATGGGTCGATCTGGTCTTCCCCTTCTTCCTCTTCTCGATGGGAGCATCTATGCCTCTGGCACTGCGTCGCAGAGAGGCACAGGGAGCAGGCTGGGGAGCTGTATGCAAGAGTGCCATACATCGTTTTGTGTGGTTGGCGGCCTTCGCCATCATACTGGGAAATACGGGTATGTATCTCATCAAGGGTACGGCTTCGTGGGTTGCGGCTCTTGCAACACTATGCGTATGGCTGCTCTTCTTTGCAATGTTCATACGCTTCCCCAACATGGAGAGGGGCAAGAACACCATACTCAACTGGGGCGGATTTATCCTGCTCATAGTCCTCACTATGCTCTACAAGCCACTTTTTGGTGTCGGGGTGAGTCTTTCGGTAAATAACATCATCATACTCATTCTCGCCAATGTGGCTCTGTTCGGCACATTGTTGTGGTGGGCTACACGTAATTCGCTGACCGCCCGCATCATCATTATCGCCGCCTTCGCCGTATTGAAGTTAGCGTCCGAAGTCAAGGGTTCGTGGTGCGAGTGGTTGTGGCAGCAATCGCCTGCGGCGTGGCTCTTCCGCTTTGAGTTTTTGAAGTATCTCTGCATAGTACTTGCCGGTAGTATCATCGGCGACAGCATTCAGCGTACAACCGCCGCCGGTCAGCTCTCGGCCGAGGGCAGCGACAAGCCGCAAAGGTGGGTGCTGGCAGGCATCGTAATCGCTATCGTGGCAACTATCGTGGTGCTGATGTGGGGTTTGTTTGTCCGCGAGGTGGGCATCTGCGTCATCCTGACGGTTGTGCTTGTTGCTGCGACGTGGATACTGCTCAACAGGGTCAAGGGAAACGACACTAAACTCTATCGCGAGATATATGCCGCTGCGGTGGCTATGCTGCTCATAGGTCTTATAGCAGAGCCTATGGAGGGCGGAATAAAGAAGGACCCTGCGACAATAGGATATTTCTTCACCACCTCGGCAATGGCCGCAATGGTCCTGCTTGCAGCACTCATTATGGAGATACGTTTCAACACCCGTTTCAAGGCGTTGGAGGCGTGTGGAGCAAATCCCATGTTCGCCTATGTGGCTGCGGGATACCTTATCACACCGCTGCTGACACTGCTCGGCCTTATCAAACCGCTGAATGAGTTTTGTTCAGAGGCTCCGTGGCTGGGTTTTGCCCGAGGTGTGCTGTTTGCTCTGCTGGTAATAGCGGTAACATATCCGCTTACCCGCAAAAACTATTATTGGAAATCGTAAAACAACTTGGTATATGAAGATTACCGGAACATTTCTCGATGAAATAAGCCACGACATTCCGCACCAGAACTGGGGTGAGAAGGAGTGGGATGCCGACTTCGCAAATATGCGTTCTATCGGTATTGACACCGTCATAATGATACGTTCGGGATATCGCAAGTTTATCACATATCCCTCGAAATACCTTATCGGCAAGGGCTGCTATGCCCCATCGCACGATTTGCTGGATATGTTCCTGCGTCTGGCCGACAAGTATGGTATGAAGTTCTACTTCGGACTATATGATTCGGGCCACTATTGGGATACGGGCGATATGTCGAAGGAGACCGAATACAACCGCTTCGTCATCGACGAGGTGTGGGAGAACTATGGTCAGCACCACCCATCATTCGGAGGCTGGTACCTGAGTGGCGAGATTAGTCGTCGCACGAAGGGTGTCATCGAGGCCTTCCGCGAGCAGGGCGAGCATTGCAAGGCTGTGTCGGGGGGTCTGCCCACGCTTATCTCTCCCTGGATTGACGGCAAGAAGGCGGTGATGGCTGCCTCGGCAACTTTGAGCAAGGAGGATGCCGTGTCGGTTGCCGACCACGAGAGAGAGTGGGACGAGATATTCGCCGGTATTCACGGTGCGGTAGATGCCGTAGCCTTTCAGGATGGACACATCGACTACGACGAGCTGGATGCCTTCTTTGAGGTGAACAAGCGTCTGGCCGACCGCTACGGTTTGGAGTGCTGGACCAATGCCGAGACCTTCGACCGAGATATGCCCATCAAGTTCCTGCCCATTAAGTTCGAGAAGTTGCGTATGAAGTTGGAGGCGGCGGCTCGTGCCGGTTACGACAAGGCTATCACCTTCGAGTTCTCGCACTTCCTCTCGCCGCAGTCAAGTTACACGTCGGCACATCATCTCTTTGACCGCTACCGCGAGTATTTCCTTGGCGAGAAGCTGTAAGATGACGGGGCGAGAGCCTGACTTTTATAAACTGAAAAAAATCTAAAACCAATATACAATGAATATTGATGCTTTAATTAAACAATACCACGACGAGCTCTACGACAGAGTTATTCCTTTCTGGCTGGATAAGTCACAGGATAAGGAGTTCGGTGGTTTCTTCACCTGTCTGAACAGAGATGGAGAGGTCTTCGATACTGATAAGTTTATGTGGCTGCAAGGCCGACAGGTGTGGTTCTTCTCGATGCTCTGCAACAAGGAGGGTATCCGCGAGGAGTGGCTGGAGTGTGCCCGTCAGGGAGCCGAGTTTATGCTGAAATATGGCCACGACGGCGACTATAACTGGTATTTCGCCATCACGCGCGAGGGTAAGCCGCTGGTTGAGCCCTACAACATCTTCTCATACACCTTTGCCGCTATGGCTTTTGCACAGCTGCACAAGGCTACGGGCGACGAACGCTATGCAGAGGTTACTCGTCGCACGTTCAACCACATTCTCGAACGCTGGGACAACCCCAAGGGCCGTTGGAGCAAGGCTTGCCCCGGCTCACGCGACTTGCGAGCTCTCTCGCCCTCGATGATTATGTGTAATCTGCTGTTGGAGATTGAGCATCTGATTGAGCCCGAGCAGGTTGAGAAGTCTATTGAGTTGGTGTTGTCGGATGTTATGGATAAGTTCTATCGTCCGGAGTTGGGTCTGGTTGTCGAGCATATGAACGCCGACGGCACGCTGAGTGACACTTTCGATGGTCGTCTTATCAATCCGGGTCACACCTTGGAGACAACATGGTTCCTGATGGATCTGGCTCGTCGTCGCAACGACGAGGCTCTCGCAAAGAAGGCTGTTGAGATTGGCCTCAACACGCTGGATTTCGGCTGGGACAAGGAGTTTGGCGGCATATTCTACTTTATGGATCGCAAGGGCTATCCCCCACAGCAGTTGGAGTGGGACCAGAAGCTCTGGTGGGTACATATCGAATCGACTATCGCTATGCTGGAGGGCTACCTGCTCACAGGTGACCAGCGTTGCAAGGAGTGGTTTGAGAAGTTGCACGACTACACCTGGTCGCACTTCCGCGATGAGGAGTATGCCGAGTGGTATGGCTACCTGAATCGTCGTGGCGAGGTGTTGCTGCCTCTCAAAGGTGGCAAGTGGAAGGGTTGCTTCCACGTTCCTCGCGGCCTTTACAAGTGCGAGGGCCTGCTGAAAGAGTTGAAAGCGAAAATGGAGAAATAACACTATGAAACGATACATATTATTAATCTTGTCGGTAGCTCTCTCATTGAATATGTTTGCCGCCGAGAAGCGGGTTTTGAAGGGTAAGGTTCTCTGTGACGAGGTCGGCGTTGCCAATGTGATCGTAACCGATGGCGAGAACTTCACAACAACCGACGACAAGGGCCATTACAAGCTCGAATCAGAAGAGGATAAAGGGTTGGTATATATCACCATCCCTGCGGGTTATACCGTTAAGTCAAAGAACAGCGTACCTATGTTCTGGCACAAGGTCAAGGGTGGCAACGACTACGACTTTACACTGATAAAGAAGGAGCAGGACGACACTCATCACGGCTTTGTCGTGATTGCCGACCCACAAATCTGGCATAAGAAGGAGTTCCCCGCACTGCAAGAGGGCATGAACGACATTCGCAAGAGTGTGAAGGGTTACAAGATTCCGTTCCACGGCATCTGCTGTGGCGATGTTATATCGTACGACCACTCATTCTACGAGCAGTACAACGCTATTGCTGCCGAGTCGGAGCTCACATTCTTCAGCACACCCGGAAACCACGATATGACACCGTATGGCCGCACCCACGAGACATCGACACGTCTTTGGGAGGAGACCTTTGGCCCGACATACTACTCATTCAACGTGGGTAAGGTGCATTATGTGATGCTTAACGACAACTTCTACATCGGTCGTGACTACTTCTACATCGGCTACCTCGATGAGAAGCAGATGGCCTGGCTGGAGAAGGATTTGAGCTATGTAGAGGAGGGCTCTACCGTGGTGGTGACGCTTCACATCCCCACCACTTGCAGCAAGAGTGACCGCGAGCAGTTCAAGTATGACAACATCGCAGGCGTGATGACCAATGCCAAGGCATTGCATAAGATGCTGGAGCCCTACAAAGCCCACATCCTCTCGGGACACACCCACACCACAAGCAATCAGATTATCTCTGACAACCTCTACGAGCACGTCATTCCGGCGTTGAGTGGTGCCTGGTGGCAGGGCCCGCTCTGTACCGACGGCACACCGCGAGGCTATGGTATCTTTGAGGTGAAGGGCGACAAGGTTAAGTGGATATACAAATCTACCGGCCACGCTGACAACTATCAGATGATACTCTACACAGGCAAGGATTACTCGAAGTTCAGAGGCGATCTGGTTGCAAACGTATGGGCTTGCGACGATAACTGGGTTGTGGAGGCTTCGTTTGACGGTGCTGCACCTGTGAAGATGACGAGATTCTCATCACTCGATCCCTTAGCAAAGAAGTTGTACTCATCGAACAAGGGTATGGACCACTCCTACGTCTATCCTACCGAGGGTGACCACTTCTACCGCGTGGATATACCCAAGAAGGCGATATCGGCTACGGTAACGGCTACGGACAGCTTCGGCAACAAGTATAGTCAGACAATAAGTTTAGAGTAGTTTTCCTATGAGAATGATTATTAAATACACCGTAGCACTCCTTGCTACGGTGGTTTTGTTAGCTTGCTCCGCTAAGGAGTATGATGTTGTAGTGATAGGTGGCGGCGTGAGTGGTACTACGGCCGGCATACGTTCAGCACGCATGGGTGCTACGACCCTCATAGTCGAAGAGGGCCCCTGGCTGGGTGGTATGCTCACCTCGGCAGGCGTGAGTGCTACCGACGGCAACTATCGCCTGCGTGGCGGTCTGTGGGGCGAGTTGCGTGACAGCCTGGAAGCTCGCTATGGCGGTGCCGAGGCTCTGAAAACGGGCTGGGTAAGCAATCTGCTGTTTGAGCCAAGCGTAGGAGCCGAAATCTTCGCTGCTATGGCTCGCGGCGAGGAGTCGCTGACGGTGGAGTTCAACACCCGCCTGAACGGCCTGGAACAGGATGAGAAGGGTCACTGGACCATCACGCTTGACGGGCCGCAGGGCACTTTCTCGGTCAAGGCGAAGATGTTGATTGACGCTACCGAACTGGGCGATGTGGCAGCTATGCTGGGTGTGGAGTACGATATGGGTATGGAGAGCCGCCACGTCACGGGTGAGGATGTTGCCCCCGATGAGGCCAACGGCATAATTCAGGACCTCACAATGGTTATGATTCTCAAGGATTACGGCAAGGATATGACCATTCAGTGTCCCGAGGGTTACGACCCGACAATCTTTGCGTGTGCGTGCGACAATGAGCTGTGCGTGACACCAAAAGAGGCCAACCGCGTATGGTCGAAGAGTATGATGATGAGCTATGGTCGTCTGCCCAAAGGCAAGATTATGATTAACTGGCCGATTGAGGGTAACGACTTCTATGTCAATATGATTGAGATGAACGAGCAGCAGAGGGCAGAGGCTGTGGCAGCGGCCAAGGCTCACACACTCAAATTCCTCTACTTCATCCAGCACGAGCTGGGTTACAACACCTACTACCTGGCTGATGATGAGTTCCCGACCGAGGATTTGATGCCGCTGATGCCCTATCATCGCGAGTCGCGCCGCATACACGGCGAGGTTCGTTTTCTCCTGCAACACATCACCAATCCCTACGACTACACCCTCTATCGCACAGCGATAGGTGTGGGCGACTATCCCGTAGATCAGCATCACACACGCTATACCGGCTGGGAGGCTCTTCCCAACCTCTACTTCCACTCCATACCGTCGTATGGTCTGCCGATGGGTACGCTGCTGCCGCAGGGCGTGGATAACTTTATCGTAGCGGAGAAATCTATCTCGGTGAGCAACATAGTAAATGGCTCTACACGCCTGCAACCTGTGGTTATGCAGATTGGCGAGGCGGCGGGAATCATTGCCGCTACGGCCGCTATGCTCGACATCGAGCCACGCGAGGTGAAGGTGCGTGAGGTGCAGCGTGAGGTACTCGCCGGAGGCGGCTATCTGTTGCCACTGCTCGACCTGCCGACCACCAGCCGACACTTTGCAGCCCTACAACGCATAGGCGTTACGGGCATTATGCAGGGCAAGGGAATGACCGTGGGCTGGGAGAATCAGACGTGGTTCTATATCAACGAGCCTATCACGCTGGCCGAGCTGACCAGAGGCTGGAATGGTTATGATGAGAGTGTCGCCATTATCGAGAGTGACAGGGAGGTTGCATTAAGCGACCTTGCGGCAATCTGCGGTGAGGTTACGGAGAGTGAGTGGGAGCAGCTGGGTCTTACCGACTACAATCCGCAACGCACACTGACACGCCTGGAGTGTGCCGTTGTGATAGATGCCAAAGCCGACCCATTCAATAAGTTGGATGTAAATATTAAGGGAGAGTATATCAGATGAAAAAGTTTTTGATTGCAATTATGCTATTCGCAATGAGTGGATGTTGTGGCTCTTCGGAGCAGACTTTATCGGCCGTAGAGGCTCCTATCCGCGTGGTGGGCCGCACGGCAGAGCTTGCAGATGGCTCAATTCAGTTTGATTGGAGTGGCGTCTATATCGACATCCGCTTCAAGGGTACATATCTCGCCATCGAACTCAGCGACACCAAGTGCAACTACTACAACCTTGTGGTTGATGGCGTGGCACAGGAGAAGTTCAAGAGTGAGGGCGAGCATACAACCGTAGTGCTTTTTGACGATGCTGCGGCCACGGGCGAGCATCACATACGCATACAGAAGGCCACCGAGGCCGAGCAGGGTCGCACGACAATACATTCGTTGAGTGTCGTGGGTAAGTTACTGCCAACCGACGAACTGGCACTTGCACGCCACATAGAGTTTTATGGCGATTCGCTGACTTGTGGCTACGGCACCGAGAGCCTCTCGGGCAGTGAGCCCTTCCTCGCCGAGACCGAGAACTGCCGCTACACCTACGCAGCTCTTACAGCCGAGCATTTTGGAGCCGACTACAACCTTATCTCTCACTCCGGACGCGGCATGGTACGCAACTATGGCGATGAGAAGCCTCTGTCGGATTTCAATACAACGATGAGCTCACGTGCCTTCCGCACCTTTGATGAGGATGAGAACTCGGCATGGGACTTTGCAAACAGCACATATCGCCCCGATGCTATTGTCATTACTCTCGGCACAAACGATTTCAGCACACAGCCACATCCCGAAAAGGAGCTCTTTGTGGAGGGCTACCGCACACTCATCGCAAAGCTGCGTGAGGCCTGGGGTGAGGAGTTGCCCGTTTTGTGTGTCGTACACTCGCCTCACGCTGTGGAGTGCGTCGCACAGATGGTTGCAGAGATTGAGAAGTGCGAGATGGCAGACATCTCTCACAATGTATATAACCGCACCACCGACCTCGGAGCTTCGGAGCATCCCAACCGCCACGGGCAGGCGAAGATGGCCGCTATCGTCATCGACCGTTTTGCACAGCTGACAGGCTGGGAGGCCGCAGAATAGAGGCAGAGAGAAGCAGACTGAAATATATACAAACAACCGACAACCCGCCGCAAAAGGTGGGTTGTCGGTTTTATATGGTGTCTATCCGTCAGAGGGTTTCCGACACGCTATTCTCCCCCGCAAACCTCTGCCTGATTTCGGATTTTTCATCGCATAACAACCTCTTTGTATCAGAATTTGGGCTTAATGCGATATAAAAAATTACATTTTCGTTATTTTTTTCTCGTTTTGTTTTACAATCGGAATAAAATATTGTTATATTTGTATAAACAGAAACACCTAAAACTTAAAACTATATTTAATATGAACGTAAATGAAGTAATGGCGGAGCTTGAACGCAAGCACCCGGGCGAAAGCGAGTATCTACAAGCAGTTCGCGAGGTATTGGAGTCTATCGAGGAGGTTTATAACGAGCATCCCGAATTTGAGAAAGCTAAAATCGTTGAACGTATGGTTGAGCCTGACCGTATCTTCACATTCCGCGTAACGTGGGTTGATGACAAGGGCGAGATTCAGACTAACCTCGGCTATCGCGTACAGTTCAACAGTGCGATTGGTCCTTACAAGGGCGGTCTCCGCTTCCACAAGGCTGTGAATCCTTCAATGTTGAAGTTCCTCGGTTTTGAGCAGACATTCAAGAATGCCCTCACTACTCTTCCTATGGGTGGTGCGAAGGGTGGCTCTGACTTCGACCCAACAGGCAAGTCTGACGCCGAGATTATGCGTTTCTGCCAGGCCTTTATGCTCGAGTTGTGGCGTAACATCGGCGTTGATACCGACGTTCCCGCAGGTGACGTGGGCGTAGGCGGTCGCGAGATTGGCTTCCTCAACGGTATGTATCAGAAGCTCGCACGCGAGTACCACACTGGCGTATTGACAGGTAAGGGTATGACTTGGGGTGGCTCTATCCTCCGTCCCGAGGCAACAGGCTTTGGTGCGTTGTACTTCGTTGAGCATATGCTGGCAAAGGCCGGTAAGAGCCTCAAGGGTGCTACTATCGCCCTCTCAGGCTTCGGTAACGTGGCTTGGGGTGCTGCGAAGAAGGCTACCGAGCTCGGTGCAAAGGTTATCGCTATTTCGGGTCCCGACGGCGTGGTATATAACCCCAACGGTATGACCGACGAGAAGATTAACTATATGTTGGAGTTGCGTGCATCGAACCGCAACATCGTGGCTCCTTTTGCCGAGAAGTTCACCGACGCTACATTCACCCCCGGCAAGAAGGCTTGGTCGGTGAAGTGTGACATCGCACTGCCTTGTGCATTCCAGAACGAGCTTAACGAGGCCGATGCGAAGGAGTTGCTGGCAAATGGTACTTGGTGTGTTGCCGAGGTATCGAATATGGGTTGTACTCCCGAGGCTATCCACACATTCCAGGCAGCAGGCATCCTGTTTGCTCCGGGTAAGGCAGTGAATGCCGGTGGCGTGGCTACATCAGGTTTGGAGATGACGCAGAACTGTATGCACATCTCTTGGTCTGGCAAGGAGGTTGACGAGAAGCTGCACTTCATTATGGAGTCTATCCACGAGGCTTGCGTACGCTACGGCGAGCAGAAGGATGGCACAATCAACTATGTGAAGGGTGCTAACATCGCCGGCTTTATGAAGGTAGCACAGGCTATGCTGGAGCAGGGCGTAATCTAAAAATTCAGAATTTTATATAGAGAAAAGGGTTGTCCCACAAGGACAACCCTTTTTCTTTATACTCTCTCCAATATTTTCTTTACTGCGGGAATCTTCATTATGGGTAACAGCACCCACGCCGGCAGGAGAGCACAGACGGCTGCTTCCAGCTTGGTCCAGAAGCCTGGCAGGCACCTTCTGCGGCGGCGGAGCATAGCCCGCAGGGCACGGCGTGCCACATCCTCGGCCGAGAGCATCAGACCGCAACACAACAGGCGGCGACGCATCTTGTCGTCGAGATTATAGAAAGGTGTATCAACTGCCGAAGGGAAGACCGTAGTAATGCTCACACCACGGCCACGCATCTCGTACCACAACGACTGCCCGAAACTCTTCAAATAGGCCTTCGTAGCGGCATAGTGCGAAATGGTCGGATAGGGAGTCCACGCCGTAACGGACGACATCAGAAGGATATATCCTCGCCCGCGACGAGTCATAGCCGAAGCAAACAGACGGCATAGTTTCGTGGGTGTAGTGCAGTGCAGAGCTACAATCTTGTCGAGGCGGTCATCGGCCGTATGCTCCAAACGTGAAAAGAGCAACATACCGGCATTATTCACAACTATCTCGACATCGCCGTCGATTTTTTGTGCAAAGTCGAATACCCTTTGAGCTGCGTCCGCCTCGGTCAAATCGACACACAGCGGCAGAGCCTCAACGCCATACTCCGCACGCAGTGACTCCGCCACGCGGCAGTTCTCGGCATCGCGTTCGCTGACGACGATGATGTTATACCCCTTTGCAGAGAGCTGGCGGGCGTACTCCTCGCCAATGCCCGACGAGGCTCCCGTGACAAGTGCAAAACGCTTCATACCAACACTTTGCAACGATTAGAACTCCTTTTGCGAGGATTAGAAGAGGTAACCCGTATTGATATAGAAGGCTCCGTTGCCGTCCTGATTCTTGATGAAGGGGTCGCTGCTGAACTTGCTCAGCGGCAGACCATACTCAAAGGCGACGATGAAGTTCTGGTTCATAATGAAACGCAGACCACCACCTACGGTGATGTGAGGACGGTCGGCTGTGCGGTTGCCCGAAGCGGCCATATAGGCATCGTAAGACTCGCGGTGCTGCTCCTCGCCTCGGAACGACATATCGTAGTTGCGTGTTACCATAGTACCATCGCTGAACAGGTTAAGACCAAAGGCTATATTCTGCTTCCAAAGCGTGAAATTGACAAAACGCCAACGCAGCTCGGCATTGTACGATGCCACATCAAGGCCCTGCACGCGGTTACGCATCAAGCCTCGAATGGTGCGGTAGCCACCCATACCATCGCGGTCATAAGAGGGGCCCATAACGGTAATGTAGGGCAGGATATAGTATGGAGCCGACTTGCCGAAGGTACCCTCATAGTTCAGGCGGTAGGCGAAGGTGAGCACATCGTTCTTGACGATGGGCAGATAGTGACGGAAGGTTGCCGAGTAGCGGTAATAGGGGTTTGTCGTACCTAACCAGCCCGGAGCAAGCATAGCGTGAGCCTCGGCCCACACACCACGCGAGGGAGCACCCTCCTTGTCGCGTGTATCGAACAGCAAGCCCACGCGAACGGTGCTGTTGAGGCCACCCCACGCCTCATCATCGGAGATGATACCCCATTGGCGGTACATATCGAAGACGGTAGGCTCATCGGCAGGGAACATCTTATACTCCTCCTTGTTTTTGTTAATCTTGTCGAGGTTGAGAGCCTGCTGATCCTTATATCCCTGCTTGATGTAGCTCAAATGGTAGCCCGCCTCCCAGAAGAGTTTATTGTTCCAGATATTGCCCACAAAGTCGGTCTTGAAGAGCAGGGCAAGGCGGTTTACGCGATATTTGGGCGTATAGATATAGTTGTCGTGATTCTGCTTGTCCTTACCCAGAGCCACCTTCTCGTGGTCGTAGTATGACATATAACCATTGAAGCCATAGAAGTCCATAGCCTTGTCGTTGGTAAGCGTGACGGTCGATGACCAGCGTACGCCGGGGATGGTGAATCGGTTGTCATACGACACCACAAAGAGCTGCGAGCCCTTGGTGAAGAACGACGCCTCGAAGTACCACTGCTGGCGTGTGTTGGGATAGGTCGAGCCATCGCCAAAGTCGTAGATGTTGAGCAGGGCTCCCAGCTGGAATCCCTTATCGGCATCGAAGGCCACCGCCGGCAGCGGGCCGAAGTTATATCCTGTCTTTACAATCTCCTTCTTGGCGGGAGCCTCGGCAGAGGTCTGCTCTGTGGCAGAGCTTTGAGCAAAGGCCTCATTGCAGCACAGTGCTGCCAACAGAATGGCTGTAATGTATCGTAATCTCATAATCGGTGTGTTATTCTGTGTTATTCGTTAAAAATCATCTCTCTTATCTTTGCGTACTTCTCACGCAAAGGCTTATTGAGCAACAGCTTGGTGTCGGAAATCATAATTCTCACCAGACGGTAGGTCTCGTGTGCCACGATAGGTGCAGGCAGCAACAGCACGATGACCAGCAGAGCCCACTGCCACGGCAGATAGACAAAAGCTATGACCGAGTAGATTATCATCAGCACGGGCCACAGCACAAGATTTGCCAGATAGCGGATAGAGTTGCGGAAAGCATAGTCCTTCAGCTTGGTGAAGAGGTATGCACACAGCAACTTGATAGGCAGCGTAAGTAGCGTAACGGGAATATTATACGGCAGCTTGGCTATCAGCACCAGCGTCTTCAGCACTCGCGACCAGAAGGGATATTTGATTGATATAGACGAAAGGCTGATGTTATTGGCCTTACGAATCTGCGAAGCCTCGCGACCCAGCGTCAGCAGGCGTGTAGCCTTTTCGGGGTCCTCCTCCTTGAGCTGAAGTATCTGCTTGACCGTTGCATTGTTAGCCTCGAAGTAGGCCTCCATACCACGCAGACGGCGACCACGACCGTTCATCTCATCCACGCGTTGCTTGACCACAGCGGCACAGATGTCGTAGGTGGCATCGTAGTCCTCGTCGTTGGGGATGTAAAGAGTCGATTGCTGCATACGCTCGGCAAGCACATCCTTCATTGCGTTCATCTGCTCCTGCGGCGTCATATCGCTGTGCGAAGCGGTGAACTCGCCCACATTGATAGGCTCTCCAATCTGCACACGCACCGTCGAACGGAAGCGGAAGAAGCTGCCATAACGCAGACCCACGGGAACGATATAGAGTGGCATATCGGGCATCATCTCCTGTGCCTGAAAGGCTATGCGGAAGATACCCTTCGACAGCGGCAGAGCCGAGTATTTAGTCTGATGCGTACCCTCGGGGAAGATGCAGAAGGGCACCTTGTCACGCAACACATCGACAGCCCTCTCTATCGTCTCGGTGTTCTTCTTCACCTCGTCGATGCCGTCACGCATACGCATAATGGGCATAATTTTCAGAAACGAGAATATCTTCGCCAGCAGCGGACGACGGAAAATGTCGGCACGGGCAACGAAGACCTTCGCCTTCTTATCCATAGCCAGGATAACCAACGCATCCATCAGAGCATTGGTGTGGTTGGGTGCGTATATCACAGCACCATCCTGCGGAATATTCTCTCGCCCCACATAGCGTATGCTGCGATATGACAGGCGTAGAACGAAATCCACATAGTGACGCAACAGATGATACCACCTGTTGTAGTCCTGAATCTTCTTTGGTTGAGCCATAAGCTAATCGTTGATAGGTGTTCGGCGGAACATATAGGCCACCGTAAGTCCCGAAATAATATGCCAGATACCCCACCACGCTGTGATGATGAGCATACCGCCATAGTGGCCGTGCCATATCTCGGGCGGGAAGATAGCGGCGTTGAACAGGAGGATGAGTCCCAAGCCGGAGTTCTGAATACCGGTCTCGATGGTGAGTGAACGGCGATCGGCCGTAGGCACCTTCATCAGCGTACCTCCCAGAAAACCTGTTCCCAACGCACAGCCATTGTGGATGAAGACAATGATGACGATGTAGAAGAGGTTATCGATGAAGAGTTGCCAGTTCTGCGAGAATGACACCGTAACCATCGCCAGGAAGAGCATAATAGAGAGCATCTGTGCAGGGCGGGTGATACGCTTTGTCGCATTGGGGAAGTAGCGAGCAAAGAGCAGACCCAGCACGATAGGCACACCCAGCAGCAACAATATCTGCTCGAGCATAGGCAAAAATGGAATCACAAGACGTGGTATGTCGCTGTGAATGCTGATAACCTGGCTGTAAAGCGTACCCCAGAAGAAGAAATTAAAGGGCGTTACCAGCGGAGCAAAAGCCGTTGTTACGGCGGTCATAGAGACCGAGAGCTCGATGTTTCCCTTCGATAGCGAAGAGATGAAGTTTGAGATGTTTCCACCCGGGCACGATGCCACCAGAATCATACCGAGGGCAACCATGGGGGTAATCCAATGGTTGAGCAGCAACACCACCGCAAAAGTGACTGCGGGCAGACCCACCCATTGCAGAAAAACACCCGTCAATACCGACTTGGGGTTCTTGAAAACATCTTTGAACATCTGTGGCTTGATACCCAACGCCACACCAAACATCACGAATGCGAGTATGATGTTCACAATGAACATACCTCCCTCACCAAAGTTAATGGTCAAACTATTCAGTCCTTCCAGCTGTTCTTTCATCTGAATACAAAATTTACCAGGCAGCCATCGTTGCCCACCCAAGAGGCTGCACGAGGCGACTGCTTGTTGTAAACACTCCGTTAACCTGGCCAATCACATTGCAGAAGGGGCCTACAAACGCCATTTTCTCCCGCTATTCGCGACATTTTTTGTTCTTGGCACGCACAAATATACCAAAATTTATCACAAAAACACTATTTTTTGCTATAATATCTGCTCATTCCCAGCATAATATATACCGAATGGAGTATTTTGTATAAAAAACGGCTGTAAAAATGGCTGCAAAACAGGAGTGCGTAAAAGAGATGGATAACGGGGTAATTTTGGCAGGATTGGCTACTCGCAGACTGGGGTCTGCTCCGCTTGACGCCTTTCCCCATAGCTTGCCGCGGGGCCTGAACAAGACCACCCCGGCCAATAAATTTACTTACACAGCACTCTCCCCTATCAGGATTCGAACGGTCGCCGCAAGTCTGAGCCAAACAAGATAGAGAAGCATAGGCAAGCAACTTCGTTGTAAGGATTGTACAGATAGATAAAAGGATAGTCATAATCTTTTTAACTATCGGTACAATGCTTATCATTGCGTAGCAATAAGCCTATGCTTTGATATCGCAGACTATTTGGCCATACCGCCACCGACTGAACGGATTCCCTATTCACGGAAAAACAAAAAAAGCAGCCAATTTATTGACTGCTTTTGTTTTGTAGTGGATAGGGGATTCGAACCCCTATGTCATGCGTGAGAGGCATGTATCCTAGCCCTTAGATGAATCCACCGTTTGTTTCGTGGTGCAAATATAGAGCAAAAAAATGATTCTGCAAATTTTTTTGCAAAAAAAGTGTATTTTTCTGCTCAAAACACCCCACAAGGCTCCAAAAACACGATTTTTTACCCGGCAAACTGTCTTTTTGCACTACCCGACCCCGACGTAAAGGGTTACTCGTTCAGGTATTCGAGGATGTTGCCACTAATCTGCTGCAACGAAATCTCGCACAGCTTGGCGTTATACTCCGCAGTCAGGATACGTTCCTCGGCATCAAGAAGGCTCTTCTGTGCCTCACGCATATCGATACCGGCAAGGTTACCCAGCAGGTAGCGTTCCATAGCGATTTCGTAGTTCTCCTTCGCCGAGATAAGGTTCTGGGTCTCGAGCTTGATGACCTCCAGATTGTTCTGGTAGGCCTGCCAGAAGTTGGCCAGATCGGCCATAAGGGCCAGCTTCAACTGCTCGCGTGTATATTGTGCATTCTCCACCTCAATACGGGCATTGCGTTGCTCGCGGCGGCGGTTACCGTCAAAGATTGTAAAGCCGAGTTTCAAGCCCACATTGGGGCCGAGAGTTCCGCGGCTCTTGAACTCGCCGCTACCGAAATAGTTATGCGTATAGCCATACCCAGCCACAAGGTTCAGGTAGGGGTAGTTTCGCGACTTCACAGCCTTCAGGTCGAGCTCCGAGATGGTGGTATTCCTGTCGGCTATGAGCAACGACACATTTGTCGAGGCTGTCTGCTCGGCCAACGCATCCCACTCCAGGCGGTCATTCACCGTAATCACCGAGTCGCGGGCGGCACAACGCAGGTTGATGTCGTGGTTACCCATCATCTCGTTCATACGGATACGCGATGCCGTAACCAGCTCCTGCTGTGTCATATACTGCGACGAGTCGGCGTTGAAATCGACACGTGCCTGCAACAAATCGAGGCGTGAGAAGCTACCGATACGGAATCTCTCCTCGGTGATACGCAGACGTTCACGCGACAGAGAAACGGCATAGCGATAGTTTTTCAGGCGTATGGTCTGCTGTATGAGGTTATAGTACTCGGCGGTAAGGTTAGCCACCAAGTCCTCGATAGCCAGACGGGTCTGCAACTCGCCCACCTGACGCATCTCCTGCAACTTCGAGTAGTTGGTACGCAGACGCAGACCGTCAAAGATAGTCCAGTTAAGCGACAGGCCCACATCGAGGCTCTGGTCGTAGGCTCCGTTATTGGTAATCTTATCGCCGGCGACAGGCGTTGTTGTGGTGCGGTCAGCACTGCCGGCATAGCCTGCCGAGAGATCCAGCGTGGGGAGCATACCCGCCGCTGCACGTGTAGCGTTATTCTCGCTGATGCGTGCCTCGTTGCGTTGTATGAGGATTTCGTAGTTGTTCTCCAGGCCCTCCTCCAAGCACTCGCCGAGTGACATCACGCGGTGCTGTGCCGAGGCCGTAGCGAAGGCTGCAACAGCCAGTATGATTGAAAGAAAATATCTCATAATAACCTAATTTATAGTCGCTTACTTCTGTCGGTTGATACATAGGAGTAGATTGCCGGCACGACATACAGCGTGAGGGTAGTCGATACGAGCATACCGCCCACCACCGTAACACCCATAGCTATACGGCCGTTAGCACCCTCGCCCGTAGCCATAGTCAGAGGCAACAGACCGAGAATTGTCGAGGCACTCGTCATAAGGATAGGTCGCATACGCTGCAACGAAGCCTGCTCGATAGCCTCCATCTTGCCCATACCCGACTCCTGCTTCTGGTTGGCGAACTCCACGATGAGGATACCGTTCTTCGCCACCAGACCGATAAGCATAATGATACCAATCTGCGTGTAGATGTTCATCGTCTGCCCCGTAGAGGCCATAAAGACCAACGCACCGGCGATAGCCAGAGGCACGGTGAGCATGATGACCAGCGGGTCCTTGAAGCTCTCGAACTGTGCCGCAAGGATAAGGTAGATGAGAAGGATAGCCAGCAGGAAGGCGAACATAAGACTTGACGAACTCTCGCGGAACTCCTTCGAGTCGCCCGTGAGGGCTGTGCGGAAGTCATCGGGCAACACCTCGGCGGCTATGCGGTCCATCTCTTTCAGGCCGTCGCCTATGGTCTTGCCCTTGGCCAGACCTGCCGACACGGTTGCCGAGAGGAAGCGGTTATAGTGGTAGAGCTGCGGCGGAGCCACATTCTCCTCCACCTGCACGAGGTTATCCATCTGTATCATCTCGCCGGCACTGTTTCGCAGGTAGATGGATTTCAGGTCGGCGGGCTTGTTACGCTGCTGGCGGTTTATCTCGGCCAGAATCTCGTACTGCTTGCCATTCATATAGAAGTAACCCATACGCTGACCACTCAATCCATATTGCAGCGTCTGTGCTATGTCGCGGGTCGAGACGCCCAGCATATTGGCCTTGTCGCGGTTGATGTTGATGCGTGCCTCCGGCTTACTGAATTTGAGGTTCACATCGGCCATACGGAAGACATCACTCTCATATACCCTCTCCATAAACTTGGGCAGCACCTCCTCCAGACGTTCGATGGTTGTCGCCTGCAACACATACTGCACGGGCATACCGCCACGACGGCCACCGAAGGTCGATTGCTGACGCACGAAGGCACGAGCCTTGGTATGCTTACCCACCTCGGAGGTTATCTGCTCGGCAATCTCCATCTGTGAACGCTTACGCGTCTGTATATCCTCCAAGGCTATCTGCACATTACCCTGACCGCTGCTCACGCGAGCCGTAACGTAACGCGACTCCGGCACAAGTGAATCGACTATGCTGTTGATATTCTCGGTGTAGTCACGCAGGAACTCGTAGGTGGCACCCTCCGAACCCTTGGTGCTGATGGTAATCTGCGAACGGTCCTCCAGCGGAGCCAGCTCGGCAGGTATGGTGGCCCACAGCCAGCCGATGACAACGAACATAGCCACCGACAGAGGTATAGCTATCCAGCGACGACGCAGGAAGCCGGCCAGCGTGCGGCTGTAAAAGTCGTTGAGCCACACGAAGAAGGGCTCGGTCTTGGCATAAAGCCACGACTGCTTCTCCTGCTTAACGAGCAGCTTCGAGGCGAGCATGGGCGTCACGGTGAGGGCGGCGAAGGTAGAGATTATCACCGCACCCGATATCACGAGGCTGAACTCGATGAACAGTCGGCCCGTCATACCCTCCATAAAGACTATAGGGAAGAATACCGCAAGCAGGGTTATAGATGTAGAGAGCACCGCAAAGAAGATCTCCTTTGCACCCTCGATACCCGCCTCAAAGGGCGACATACCCCTCTCGATGCGGATATATATGTTTTCGGTCATAACGATAGCATCATCGACCACCAGACCCACCGACAGCACGACAGCCAGCATCGAGAGGACGTTGATAGAGAAGCCCGCAAGGTACATCAGGAAGAATGTACCAATCAGCGACACGGGAATCACGATGCAGGGGATAAGCGTGACGCGGAAGTTACGCAGGAAGAGGAAGATGATGATAATCACCAATATAAAGGCCTCATAGACGGTCTGCTTAACCTCGTTGATAGAGGCACGGATAAAGTGCGTATTGTCGAAGCCGTAGTTCAGCACCACATCTTCGGGCAAATCCTTACGCATCTGCTCGACACGTTCATAGACCGCATCGGCAATCTCGATATGGTTTGCTCCCGGCTGCGGCACCACAACGACACCCACCATAGGCACGCCGTTCATCTTCATATAGCTGCGTGTATCCTGTGGGCCGAGCTCGGCACGGCCAATGTCGCTGAGGCGTATGATACGGCTGTCACTCTGCTTGATTACAAGGTCGTTGAACTCCTGCGAGGTGTGCATAAGACCCATCGTGCGGATGGTAAGCTCGGTGGTGTTACCCTCGATACTTCCCGACGGCAGCTCGACATTCTCCCTGTCCAGAGCACTCTTCACATCTACGGGCGTGATGCCATAGCCCGCCATCTTCGCCGGGTCTAACCATATACGCATCGAGTAACGCTTCTCACCCCATATCTGCACGGCACTCACATCGCTGATGGTCTGCAACTGCTCCTTGATTGTGAGGTCGGCAATCTCGCTTATCTCCAGCAGCGAACGCTTGTCACTCTGCACCGCCACCATAAGGATAGGCATAGCGTCGGCATCGGCCTTTGATACGGTGGGAGGGTCGCAGTCGCGAGGCAACCAGCGCTGGGCACGCGACACCTTGTCACGCACGTCGTTGGCGGCGGTCTCCAAATCGACCGACAGCTCGAACTCCACCGTCACACGGCTCGATCCCTGCGAGCTGACACTCGACAGCGAACGGATGCCGGGGATACCGTTGATGTTCTGCTCCAACGGCTCGGTAATCTGATTCTCAATAACATCGGCATTGGCTCCGGGGTAGGAGCAGGTGACCGAGATGATTGGGTTATCGACGCTGGGGTACTCTCGCACACCCAACTGCTTGTAACCTATCATACCGAAGATTACAATTATCAGGGTGAGCACCGTGGCGAGCACCGGGCGTCGTATGCTGAGTTCCGAAATATTCATACTTGCAGGTTTTTACTCAACGACATCAAGTTTTACGGGCAGATCCTCACGCAACTGCAATGTGCCGGATGTGATAATCGTGTCGCCGACACTCAGACCCTCGACAATGTGTATGAGGGCATCGGTACGCAGACCCGTCTTGACGGCTACGGCGTGAGCCTTGCCGCTGCGATAGAGATAGACCTTGTCGATACCCATCTCCGGCACGATGGCCTCGGTGGGTATGGCTATGGCGTTGGGGATATCCTGCATACGGATACGTGCCGAGATGAAGCGTCCCGGCATAAGGCGGTGGTTGGTGTTGGGATAGGTGGCACGCACGGCAAGTGTGCGGGTAGCCATATCGACCTCCGACTCCTTGGCATAGACCGTAGCACGGTAGGTGGTGTTATGACCCTCAACGGTGAAGGTCAGCGGAGTGCCGATTTGAATCTGGTCGGCATATCTCTCCGGAATGAACATATCAATCTTCAGGGGCGACACCTTCGTCAGCTTTGCCACAACGACGCTGGGCGAGGCGTAGGCTCCCTCGCTGACATTACGCAGACCGATGACACCATCAAACGGAGCACGCAGCTCGGTGAGGGCGATGTTTGAGTTGATAATCTCAATCTCGGCATTGAGCTTCGCCAGCTCGGTGCGGGCCTGCTCGTAGGCCTCCTGACTCACCGCATCCTTCTCCAGCAGGGCACCATGACGATATACGCGGTCCTGTGCCAGCTTGAGCTGTGCCTCGTAGCGTGCCAGCTGTGCCACCAGCGGCTTGTCGTTCACCTTCGCCAGAAGGTCACCCTTACGCACTGCCGAGCCCTCCTTGAAGTTAATCTCCACAATCTTGCCCGAGGTCTCGAATGTGAGGTCCACCTCCTCGTCGGGGAGCAGGTTGCCCACCATTGAGATATCGTCGGTCAGGGTTTGCGTGCGTATGGCCAGACCATTTACATTGAGAATCTTACGCTGCACACCACTCTTTGCGACAGGTGCAGCCTCCTCGCCTGAGGCGTAGTGTGTAGTGTAGTATTTGTAGGCAGCACCCACGAGACAGATAACAACAATCAAAATTGCTGTGATAATCCATTTTCTTTTCATCGGGCTAATATTTTTAGTTCAACATCCGAGTTCGACAAAATCTTCGCAAAGATACTAAAAACTATATAAAATAGGTATAAATTTCAATACTATAAAAGGTGAAGCGGTAAAAAACGGCGGTGAACAACTGTTTTCATCACAAAAGAATTTCGGCATTTGACAATTTCACGACAGGGAACAAAAAAAACTGCCCGACCAAAAAGGTCAGGCAGAATCTATTGTTAATCTCTCTCTTTACGCAGAGAGGCCCTCTCTTACAACTCCTTCACGCGTACGTTGCGAAGCTTCATACCCTCGCCGTGACCGCAGAAGCAGATATAACCCTTCTTGTTGAAAAGACCGGGATGGTTGTAACCATCGACCGTGTAGGGATTATGCTTGCCTCCATCGGGAGCAACATTCTTGCCCTTGCAGGCCTTGCGGATGTTGCCATCAACGATAACCTCGCCATCAACAGTGACGGTGATGTGGTCGCCCTTGATGCGAATCTCCTCCGCGTGCCAGGTGCCGATGCCCTCCCACTTGATACGCTTGGCGGGAATGATACCATACACCGAGCCGTGTACCTGATGCTCTTTCAGGTTCTTGTAGATAGGAGCATCGTGGTGCAGGAGCTGAATCTCCATACCATAATAGGCGGCATCCTTGCCCATCTCGGCACGGATACCCACGCCGTTGTTCACACCCTCGCGGTCGAAGCAGAACTCAAAGCGAAGCACGAAGTCGTCATACTCTTTCAGCGTGTAGAGGTTTCCCGTAGCACCATACGATGCGGTAACATACATATAGCCGTTGATAGGCTGATAAGCGGCCGTATTACCCTGCCACTTATCCATATTCACGCCATCGAACAGAAGCTCAAAGCCCTCGGCCTGCTCCTCGTCAGAGAGTGTTGCAACGATAGAGAATGACTCCTTCTGCTTGTTCTCCGAGATGAACTTCTCGATATCCTTACGCTTATATACGGCGTCGCTGTCGTTGAGTGTTGCAGCCACCTTCTCCAGAAGAGCCTTCACCTCGGCACTGTAATACTCCGGATGCTTGGTGGCAATCTCCATAACGGTATTGGCAGCCGCCTGTGCCGTAGCCTCGTCGTCCATATACTCGGCAGCGAGCATCATACCCTGATAGGTCTGTGTGCGAGAGATAGCACGCAGAGCCTTGTTCTTATTGGGGGTCTTGGGGTTGAGCTCCAAAGCGGCACGATAGCGTGCGAACTTCTGCTCGCCGTTGAGTGCAGAAGAGGCCTTCACAAGGTCGATATAACGAGCCACAGCGTGCTCCTTCAAGCCCTTGTTCTCCTGTGCAATCTTATACATCTGGTCGATAAGCGAGTCGTCGTTGATTGTGCAGAGGCTGGCAAAAGCCGAGTTCTCGACATTGCCGTTGTTGTAACCCTCAACGATGGGAGCAATAGCCTCCTTGGCACCCGTAGCCGCAAGGATAGGATAGAACAGATGCACCTTGTCGGTTGCACCCATCTTCGCCTCGATACGCTTCACCTGCTCGGCAGATGAGAGCTCCTTCAACGACTTGATGATAGCGTTGCTCACCGATGTCTTGTCGCCCTTGCCGGCGATGAGCATCTCGCACAACGCATCGAAGTTCTGCTCGGCAGCAACCATAGGCAGAGCCTTCACGGCAGCCTCGCAACCCTCACCAGCCATAGCCAGCACCTTGTCGGCAGCCTTCGTGATGCGACGCTTCTGCAAAATCTGCAATGCGGCAGCCTTTGAAGAGTCGTTACCCTCCAAGGCAGCCACCACAGCATCGTCAATACTACCATTGAACGCCAGCAGAGTGGCAATAGCTGCATCGTAAACCTTGCCCTCGCCCTCGGTAGCGACCTCCGCCATAATAGCCTCCAAAGCCTTCTCGCCACCAATGCGGCCCGCAGCCTCGATAGCGGCAATGGCTACACAGTCGCAGTCAGAAGCGATATACTCGGCAACCCTATCCACCTGACTCTCGGCGTGTGAAGCACCCAGATAGTTGAGGATATCGACCTTCGCCTCGTCAGTAGCCTTGGGCAGAGCCTCTGCAATAGCGGCATAGACCTTCTCATCGGCAAACGAATCGGCCGTAAGCAACGCACCGTAGCGGTAGTCGCGGCTCTCATCCTTCAAGCCCTTGATGATTGTGGGCAGGACAGCGTTACCATTCAGGCGAGCCATAATATCAAGACCCTGCAAGCGGACATTGTTCTTTCCGACCTTCATCAGCTTCTTCGCACCCTTCTCTGCAAGATTGGGATTCTCTCCTACCAGACGATTAAGAAGAGCCACATAAGAGCCATAGGCATCGGTGGCCTCGAAGTTATAGCCCACAGCCTTTGCCGCTGACGACAAAACCTTCTCGGCATTCACGCTGCCGCACGAAGCCAGGGCGTGATGAATCTGTGCTCGTTCGTCGTCGTCCTGTGCCTCCTTCAACCACAAAATCAGGAAACCCTCGGCTCCGGGGATATACTGATATGAGGCAATCTGCGACAATACAGACTTGTCGATGTTGATACCGTAAGCACGCTGGAAAATCTCCCAAACCAATGCACCGCTGCCATCAATCTTCGACAGGGCGTGTACGGCATAATCCTTCAAATACTCGTCATTGAGCTGCTCGGCGAAGAACTCAACATCCTCCTTCGTAGCACAAATCTCCAAGGTCTGCATAAGGTAGGCCTTCAAAACGGGAGCTTCCTCCTTAGCAAAAGCCTCCTTCAAGCCCTCGCGGACAGCCTTACGCTGCTCGTCGCCGGCCTTGGTGACATAGGTGGCAACACCACTCAAAGCGTACTCCATAGGAGAGTTGTTCACGCCCTCCTTCGCCACCTGCAACATATCGGCAATCATCAACACACCCGCCTTGCCCGTAGCAGCCAGCTCGGCCATCGTGTTGTTATAGATTTCGGGGGTCTCGGCAGGCAGCTGTGCCAGAGCATCCGCAACGATGGTCTCGGCTGTACGCTGACGAGCATCCTCCTGTGCATTGACAACCGCAAAGGGCATCAATGCCAACATTGTAATCAATAAAAATATCTTTTTCATCTTGTTCCTCTTTTAGCGGTTACGGATTATATTTTCCAGGGACCACGCATCGGCTGGTCGATAAGTGCATTTGCCGCATCATCACCAATGAACTGCAACTTCACGGGGTCGAACTCCAATGTGCGGTTCAGACGCAGGGCACACAGACCCATATTCACCACCGTTGAAGAACGGAATCCGTTGGCCTCGTTCAGGGCGAACTTCTCGCGTGTGTGGACACATTTCAGGAAGTCGGTGTTCTGTGGCTCGGGGTCGGGCAACTCCGCCAGCTTGTCCATAACGTTGGGGATGGTGCAGCGGAAGCCCTGATAAACCTTACCCAACGGGCCCTCGATGTAGGGAGCTGTCGGGTCACCGTGATCCTCGCCCTGGAGGATAATCTGACAACCGTCGTCGTAGGTGTAGGTAATCTTACGCCATGTGCCGATAGCGTCGTGGTGCTGCTGCGGAGCATCCACCTCAACCTTCACGGGCGAGGTGTTATCCTTGCCCAGAATATACTGCACGGGGTCGATGTAGTGCTGTCCCATATCGCCCAGACCGCCACCGTCGTAGTCCCAGTAGCCGCGGAAGGTCTGGTGTGTACGATGCTCGTTGTAGGGTTTGTAGGGTGCGGGGCCCAACCACAGGTCGTAGTCGAGATTTGCCGGCACGGGCTGCTCGACAAGGTTCTCCTTACCAACCCAGAAGAACTTCCAGTTGAAGCCCGTATGGCCTGAAATGGTAACCTTCAAGGGCCAGCCGAGCATACCGCTATCGACCAGCTTCTTCAAAGGCTCTACCGTAGTACCCAGACCGTAGAATGTATCCTTGAAGCGGAACCACGTATTGAGGCGGAAGACACGCTTGTTCTGCTCAACGGCCTCCATAACCCTCTTGCCCTCGCCAATAGTACGCGTCATAGGCTTCTCGCAGAAGATATCCTTACCCGCCTTGGCAGCCTCAACGGCCATAATACCGTGCCAGTGGGGAGGTGTTGCGATATGAACGATATCGACATTGGAGTCGTTGATAAGGTCGCGATAGAAGTGGTAGCTGTTCACCGTCTCGCCAAGGCGGCTCTTCGCCAGCTCGACACCTCGTTTGAGGTGGTTGCTGTCCACGTCACACATTGCCACCAGACGGCACTGCTCATCGCTTGAAAAATGGAGGTTGCTCATACCGATACCACCCGTACCGATGATACCCTTTGTGAGCTGGTCGTTGGGGGCTATATGCCCTGCTCCTCCTAACACGCGGCGAGGGATGATGGTCAAAGCGGCCAGTCCTCCCAGCGTTTTGAGAAAATCTTTTCTTGTAATAGCCATATTTGTAATGTTTGAAGTTTTGTTCATTGTTCAACACCCGACAGAGTGTTTTTGGCAAAAAGTGCAGTAAAGGTAATGATTTATTGTCAGAATGACAATTTATACCCTGCGAAACTTTGCAGGGCGTGATAATTTTCTTACATTTGTGAGGCGTGGCGATTGATTTTCCGCTGTCGCAAGAAGAAAAAAAACAGCCTTTATGGAGAACTCTCTCATCATAGAACGCTTCACTCTCTACCTCACGGCCGAACGTCGTTACTCGCCGCTGACGGTGCGTAACTATCTGCGTGATATTGACGACTTTATGGCGTGGGGCGAGAGGATGTCGGGCGGCGAGTTCTCTCTCACGGAGGCTCGCGGCGAGGATATCCGCAGCTGGGAGCTCTATTTAGCCGACGAACGCCACCTGAAACCGCAGTCTATAAACCGTGCTGTGGCATCGCTAAGGACTCTCTACAAATATATGCTGAGCAACGGCCTCATCACAAAGAATATATTCGTGAAGGTGAGTGCGATGCGTACCGCCAAGCGACTGCCGAAGTTTGTGTCGCAGAACACCATGTCGGCGGTTGTGGAGGAGGTGCTGCAACAGCTGCGTGAGGGCGAGTGGCGTGAGAGGCGTGATGCTCTGCTGGTGCTGCTGCTCTACGCCTGCGGTCTGCGTCTGGCGGAGGTTGTGGGCATCGACAGAGATGACTTCACCGACGATTTTCACTCGCTGCGAGTCCGCGGTAAGGGCGACAAGATGCGTATTGTACCTCTTGCCGCGAGGGTACGGGATGAGGTATTGCGATATATTTCCGCATTTTCTGCCGAAAAAATTTGCAAAAACGACGAAAATGCACTATTTTTATCTCCACGTGGAGGTCGTATATCCCGCAGCGATGTTCAACGCAGCGTGGCACGCCTTCTGCGGAGTTGTGGTGTGGATGGCAAATGCTCGCCTCACGTGTTGAGGCACACCTTCGCAACACACCTGCTGAACGATGGTGCCGACATACGCGAGATACAGGAGCTGATGGGTCACTCCTCACTCAATGCAACGCAGGTATATACCCACAACGATATAGCCTCGCTGCAACGAATATACGCCGAGGCCCACCCGCGAAAGTAGTGATATTCAGCAAGTTTAGCCAAGCGAAGAAGCGGAGGCAAAACGGATTTAGGACAAGGCCGCAGGCCTACTATTATAGTGTTTAATTCTAAAATTTTAAGGCTATGAACGTACAGATTCAGTCAGTGAAATTCGATGCCAGCTCGAAGTTGGTGGAATTCATCGAGAAAAAATTAGCCAAGTTGGACCGCGTGGCAGAGAATGCTACGGGAGTGGATGTTGTGTTGAAACTCGACAAGGATGATGAGCACGGTAACAAGATAGCAGTTGTTACTCTGCGAGTTCCCGGCGGAGATATCCGCGTAGAGGAGCAGGCTCGCACCTTTGAGGAGGCTATCGACAACGTAATGGATATTTTGAAGCGTCAGATTGAACGCCGCAAGGATAAGTAATCTTCAAAGGAGAGTATCTCCACACAAAAAAGTCCGTCACCTTCGAGTGGCGGATTTTTTTGTGGGAGAAAACAAAAAAAAGAGCAGGAAAAACTTCTGCTCTTTTAACTACTCAGAACTGCCCTTCTACTTGCAGCAGGGTGTCCACGGCTTCAACTGCTTGAAGAAGTCGTTGCCCTTGTCATCAACAAGAATAAAGGCGGGGAAGTCCTCAACCCTAATCTTCCATACAGCCTCCATACCCAGCTCGGGATACTCAACACACTCGATATCCTTGATATTCTCCTGTGCCAGCAACGCCGCAGGGCCTCCGATAGAGCCGAGGTAGAAGCCGCCGTGCTTCTGACAAGCGTCGGTAACCTGCTGTGAACGGTTACCCTTGGCAATCATAATGAGTGAGCCACCCTCTGCCTGGAAAGCATCGACATAGGGATCCATACGCTGTGCCGTAGTGGGGCCCATAGAGCCGCAAGGCATACCCGCAGGGGTCTTTGCCGGACCGGCATAATATACGGGGTGGTTCTTGAAATATTCGGGCAGACCCTCGCCTGCATCCTGACGGGCCTTCAACTTGGCGTGAGCAATATCGCGTGCCACGATGATAGTACCACTCAGGCTCACGCGTGTAGCTACGGGATACTTCGAGAGCTCCTTGCACACCTCGCGGATAGGCTGGTCGAGGTCAATCTTCACGGCATCACCCTCGCCCGCCTGACGCAGAGCCTCGGGGATAAGCTCATAGGGCTTGGTATCCATCTTCTCAATCCAAAGACCATCCTTGTTAATCTTCGCCTTGATATTGCGGTCGGCCGAGCAGCTGACACCCATACCCACGGGGCAAGAGCCACCGTGACGGGGCAGACGGATGACGCGGATGTCGTGGCAGATATATTTGCCGCCGAATTGTGCTCCCAGACCTATGCGGTGAGCCTCCTCGGTGAGAATCTTCTCCAGCTCCACATCGCGGAAGGCACGGCCTGTCTCGTCGCCTGTGATGGGGAGGTTATCGTAGAAGTGGGTAGATGCCAGCTTTACGGTCAGCAGGTTGCGTTCAACACTCGTACCACCCACAACAAAGGCGATATGGTAGGGAGGACACGCCGCCGTACCCAGCGACTTAATCTTCTCGACACAGAAGGGAATCAGCTTCTCGGGGTTGAGCAGAGCCTTGGTCTCCTGATAGAGATAGGTCTTGTTGGCCGAGCCGCCACCCTTGGCGATGAAGAGGAACTTATACTCCATACCCTCGGTAGCCTCGATATCAATCTGTGCGGGCAGGTTGCAACGTGTATTGACCTCCTCGTACATTGTCAGCGGAGCATTCTGCGAGTAACGCAGGTTCTCCTCGGTATAGACATTATAGACACCGCGTGAGAGAGCCTCCTCGTCGCAGAAGTCGGTCCATACACGCTGACCCTTCTCGCCGTGAATGATAGCCGTACCCGTATCCTGACAGATGGGCAGCTGGCCCTTGCTCGCCACCTCGGCATTGCGAAGCATCGAGAGTGCTACATACTTGTCGTTGTCAGACGACTCGGGGTCGCTTAAAATCTTGGCGACCTGTGCGTTGTGCGTACGACGCATATTGAACGACACATCGTGGAAGGCCTGCTGTGTGAGGCGTGTGAGGGCCTCCTGTGACACCATAAGCACCTCCTTGCCGTTAAACTCGCTGACCGATACGCCCTCTTTTGTGAGCAAATAGTATTCGGTCTCATCTTTGCCCGTCTGGAACATCGGGGCATACTTAAATTCGGGAACTCCTGCCATAGTTTTTTTATGTTTGATTTTTGATTTTGGCACTTCAAAACACACAAATATAGGAAATATCTCCGACATGATGCTACTTTTTTCGGCTCTTTTATGATTTTTCGAAGAAAAAAGCACTTTTTGGTTACACCTTTCTGAAAAAAAACATAACTTTGTAATAATGTTATAACATCTTTCAAATATGGAGAAAAAAACAGTTGTTATTGGAGTTATTGGTGCCGATGCTCACGCCGTTGGCAATAAGATTATCGATTTGACACTCTGCAATCACGGCTTCAATGTCGTGAACCTTGGCGTGATGGTATCGCAAGAGGAGTTTATCGACGCTGCTGTCGAGACCTCAGCCGATGCTATTCTGGTTTCGTCACTCTACGGACACGGCGAGATTGATTGTATGGGTCTTCGCCAGAAGTGCGACGAGGCGGGTCTGAAAAATATGCCTCTCTTTGTGGGTGGTAACCTCGTTGTGGGTAAGCAGAATTTCGAGGATGTGAAGGAGAGATTCCTCTCTATGGGCTTCGACTATGTATATGCCCCCAGCACACCTATCGAGGAGACTATCGGCGACCTGAAGAAGCACTTGGGTTTGGAGTAACAACACTCACTGACTATGAAATTTCTAACCGTTGATGTAGGCAGCACCTATACCAAGCTGACCGCTATCGACGCAACAACGAGGGAGATTCTCGGCACGGCACAGGCCTTCACAACCATCGAGAGTGATGTGATGCAGGGCTTCGAACGTGCCTGGCAGGAGCTGACAGAGGCACGCCCCGACAACCCCTGTGCCAACTTCGGGTACGACCAGATGCTGGTATGCTCGTCGGCAGCGGGAGGTTTGAAGATGGTGGCTCTGGGTCTGGTCCCCGACCTCACGGCAAAGGCAGCCCGCACGGCAGCCTCGAATGCCGGAGCAAAGGTGGTCAAGACCTACGCTTACGAGATAAGCGGCAGCGAGCAGCAGGAGATTTTCGACATCAACCCCGACCTTGTGCTGTTGTGTGGCGGTACGGATGGTGGCAACAGAGAGGTCATCGTGGCCAACGCAAGGCGTCTGGTAGCGATAGACCGCCCCTTCACTACCATCGTGGCAGGCAACAAGAGTGCAACGGATGAGATTCGTGCCATCTTTGAGGAGGCCCACAAGGATGTGGTCATCACCGAGAATGTTATGCCGCAGTTCAACAAGCTGAACATCGAGCCGGCACGCGACGCCATCCGACAGCTCTTCATCGCCCGCATCATCGAGGCCAAGGGTCTGAATCGTCTGCAAGCGATGACACCCCACAAGATTATCCCCACGCCGCTGGCCGTATTGCAGGCCTGCGAGTTGCTGAGCCGCGGAACAGCCACACAACAGGGCTATGGCGACCTGCTCGCCATAGACATAGGCGGTGCTACGACTGACGTATATTCGATGGCGGCGGGCACACCTACGGTGGACAACACCATGCTGAAAGGTCTGCCGGAGCCGTGGGCCAAGCGTACCGTCGAGGGCGACCTGGGTATGCGTTACAGCCTCACGCACGTCTTTGAGCAGCTGCCCGAGAGGGGTTTCCCGCAATATGAGGAGCAGATGAAGCGTGTGGGCGAGTGGGTCGAGAGATGCTCTTCGCAGCCCGACACCCTGGCACAGCCCGACTCGGAGGAGGAGAAGATTGAGGAGTTTCTCGGTCGTTCGGCCGTAGCGTTGGCTGTGGAACGCCATTGTGGCCGCATAGCCGATGTATATACTCCGCTGGGACTGATGCACACGTTGGAGGGCAAGGATTTGATGGATATCCCTGCCGTGGTGGGCATAGGAGGCGTACTCCGCAACAGCCGCCACCCCGAGGAGATTCTCAAAGGCTCGCTTTACAATGTTATGCAGCCCGAATCAACCCGCCCCCGCAACCCGAAGTTCTACCTCGACAGCCGATATATATTTGCTGCGATGGGACTTCTGCGTATGGTGGACGAGGAACTGGCGTGTGAGCTGTTGCTGCGTGAGACCAAGAAGATTGGCTAACCGAAAAAGAGTCGGATATAGCGAAGATAAAAATGTAGAAAATACGTTAAACTTAAATAGATATGGATAGAGAATTAAAAAACCAAAGGATTCCTGATGACGTCTTTATGAAAGAACGTGCCGAGGTGCTGCAGCAGTGGCCTACGGGTAAGGAAGTTGATTTTAAGGAGGCTGTAGAGTATCAGCTCTCTATTGACAAGAGCAAGCGTTTTGGCGAGAAGCTGGCCAATGCCGACAAGGAGGGTATAACCCTCGTTCAGCCCCGTGCCGGTGTGGCTCTCTACCAGGAGCAGATTGAGTTGCTGCAATACCTGGAGAATGAGGGTGGTGCCGACCTGTTGCCCACAACCATCGACAGCTACACACGTCTGAACCGTTACAACGAGTGTCAGGTGGGTATCGAGAAGAGTCAGGCTTCGGGCCGTTCGATGCTTAACGGCTTCCCCGCAGTGAACTATGGTGCCAAGGTGTGCCGTATGGTTACATCGGCATTGAAGAATCCTGTGCAGGTGCGTCACGGTACGCCCGATGCTCGTCTTCTGACCGAGATTGCCATCGCCGGAGGTTTCACATCGTATGAGGGTGGCGGTATATCATACAACATCCCCTACTCGAAGAACCACTCTATCGAGCAGACCATCAAGTACTGGCAGTACACCGACCGTCTGGTGGGTATGTACGAGGAGGCAGGCGTAAGCATCAACCGCGAGCCGTTTGGTCCCCTGACAGGTACGCTTATTCCACCCTGTATCTCTAACTCGGTGGCTATCATCGAGACCCTGCTCGCAGCAGCACAGGGTGTGAAGGATGTGACGGTAGGTTATGGTCAGTGCGGTAACCTTATTCAGGATGTTGCCGCTATGCGTTCGCTGGCGAAGCTCACACGCGAGTATCTCCACAAGTACGGCTACGACGATGTACGCGTGACAACCGTATTCCACCAGTGGATGGGTGGCTTCCCGCAGGACGAGTCAAAGGCGTTTGGTGTTATCTCGTGGGGTTCGGCTGCCGCAGCGTTGTCGAAGGCTACGAAGGTTATCGTAAAGACTCCGCACGAGGCTTACGGCGTGCCTACCAAGGAGGCCAATGCGTGCGGTCTGCGTGCCACAAAGCAGGTTATCTCGATGCTTCGCGACCAGGATTTGCGAGAGATTCCGCTGGTTGTTATGGAGAGCCAGATTATCGAGTCGGAGGTGCGTTGCATTATGGACAGAGTCGAGGTATTGGGCAATGGCGATATCGCAGTGGGTACTGTGGCTGCCTTTGAGGCCGGCATCCTCGATATACCGTTTGCTCCCAACCGCTTCAACGCAGGCAAGGTGTTGCCGGCACGCGACAACGACGGTGCTATCCGTATTCTGGAGATGGGCAACCTGCCATTCAGCAGCGACCTGCGTGACTTCCACCGTGCGAAGTTCGAGGAGAGAGCCCGTCAGGAGAAGCGTGAGGTGTCGTTGCAGATGGTTATCGACGACGTGAGTGCTATCGAGAAGGGTGTGCTTGTGGGTCGTCCCAAGTTGTAATGGAGAGTATTAAATCAAAAAAATATTGCATATTATGAAGATTAAAAAAGTAGTTTGCTCTGCCGGTAAGACAGGCTTTTTCTTCGATGACCAGAAGGCTATCAAGGCAGGTGCAAAGAACGACGGTAACTTTTATGTCGGCGAGCCTGTGACCGAGGGCTTCACATCTGTTCGCCAGATGGGCGAGTCTATCTCGGTGATGTTCGTATTGGAGGATGGTCAGGTTGCCTTTGGCGACTGTGCTGCTGTGCAGTATTCGGGTGCAGGTGGTCGTGACCCCTTGTTCCTGGCCGAGAACTTCATCCCCGTTATCGAGAAGGAGATTGCCCCCTTGTATGAGGGTCGCGACATCACCTCGTTCCGCGAGATGGCCGACATTGTAGATAAGATGGTATCACCCTCTACGGGCAAGGTATATCACACCGCTATCCGTTACGGCGTGACTCAAGCCTGCCTCGACGCTGTTGCCAAGAGCCAGCACAAGCTGATGGCCGAGGTTATCGCTGCGGAGTATGGCACCGAGGTAAGCGGTGAGATGATTCCTATCTTCACACAGTCGGGCGACGACCGCTATATGAACGCCGACAAGATGATTATGAAGGGTGCTGCCGTATTGCCACACGCCCTGTTCAACCACGTTGAGGAGAAGGTTGGCTTGAAGGGCGAGAAGATTGAGGCATATATCGAGTGGTTGCGTAACCGCGTAATCGAGAAGAAGCCTTTCGAGAACTACAACCCTATCTTCCATATCGACGTATATGGTACGCTGGGCCTTGTGTTCAACAACGACTTTGAGGCTATCGCCGAGTATATCGCAGGTCTGGCAAAGATTGCTCTGCCCTTCCACCTCCGCGTTGAGGGTCCCGTAGATATGGGCGAGAAGCAGGCACAGATTGAGGCTCTGGCCGCTATCCGCAAGGCTTTGGAGGCTCGTGGCTCTGATGCCGAGATTGTTGCCGACGAGTGGTGCAACACCTTCGAGGATGTCATCGACTTCACAAAGGCGAAGGCGGGCCATATGGCACAGATCAAGACTCCCGACCTGGGTGGTATCAACAACTCTATCGAGGCTGTGCTCTACTGCCGCGAGAATGGTATGGGTGCATATCTGGGCGGTACCTGCAACGAGACAAACCGTTCGGCAGAGGTATGTGCTCACGTGGCAATGGCTACACATCCCAAGCAGTATCTGGCAAAGCCGGGTATGGGTGTAGATGAGGGCTATATGATTGTCTTCAACGAGATGTCACGTATCCTCGCATTGAGAAAATAGTATTAAAAAGAGAGAAGAGTATGAGTAACGAAAATAAGAGAGAGATTCGCGTGCTGTCGCCCACAGCCATTCTCGGCTATGGCTTCCCCGAGGAGTCATTCATCGAGGGTATGCGTCGCAATCCCGACGTGATTGCTGTGGATGCCGGCTCTACCGACCCGGGCCCATACTATCTGGGTGCTGGTTATTCGTTCACCGACCGCAACGCCGTAAAGCGTGACCTTGCTATTATGATTCCCGCAGCCTTGAAGGCCGGCATCCCCGTACTTATCGGTACGGCGGGTGGTAGCGGTGCCCGTCCTCACGTTGAGGAGACCGTAGGCATCATCCGCGAGATTGTCGAGGAGCAGAAGCTCCACTTCAAGATGGCTGTCATCCAGTCGGAGTTCGACAAGGAGTTCGTGAAGGAGAAGATTCGCAAGGGCGACGTCGTACCTCTGGGCCCCGTTGCCGAGTTGAAGGAGGAGGATGTCGATGAGTCTATCCACATCGTGGCACAGATGGGCGAGGAGCCCTTCATCAAGGCTTTGGAGGAGGGTGCACAGGTTATCCTCGCCGGCCGTAGCTACGACCCCTGCGAGTTCTCGGCATTGGCTATCAGTCGAGGCTTCGACAAGGCTCTGGCGATACACATGGGTAAGATTTTGGAGTGTGCTGCCATCACGGCTCTGCCGGGCAGCGGTAGCGACTGTATGATGGGTACTTTGAAGGAGGACAGCTTCGTTGTCGAGCCTCTGAACCCCATCCGCAAGTGTACTGCACTGTCGGTTGCTGCTCACTCGCTTTACGAGAAGTCAAATCCCTATGTTCTGCCCGGCCCGGGTGGTGCTCTGGATTTGCACGAGACGAAGTTCAATCAGTTGAGTGACACACAGGTCGAGGTCAGCGGCACGAAGTTTATCCCCACCGAGGAGTACTTCGTCAAGCTGGAGGGTGTTCGCCGCGTGGGCTACCGCACAATGTCGCCTGCGGCTACACACGACCCCGTGATGATAAGCCAGATTGACACCGTTGTCGAGAAGGTACGCGAGCGAGTTATGGATAACTTCCGCAACTCGGGTATGAAGGACTTCTACCTCGACTTCAAGATTTATGGCAAGAAGGGTGTGATGAATATGTTCCCCAAGACTCCCGACTCACAGAGTGACGAGCTTCTGATTATCATCGAGGCTGTGGCACCCACACAGGAGGAGGCCAACACCATCTGCGGCTTTGCACGTTCTACGATGCTGCACTATGGTTACGAGGGCCGTATCTCTACCGCCGGAAACCTTGCGTTCCCATTCTCACCGAGTGACTGCAAGATGGGTGCTGTCTATGAGTTCAATGTGTATCACTTGATGCGTATCGAGGATACCTGTGCTCCATTCCCCATCACTTATACGGAGTTCTAAACAAAGGAAGGAGAAGCTATGGCAAAACATAAGTTAATAGAGATTGCCTCTGTCATCAGAAGCAAGAATTCGGGTCCTTACGAATTGACCTTTGATGTTATCTTCAAGGATTTTGAGACCTACGGAAAGGTGAAGGCTGCGAATGCTATCAACAAGGATAATTTCAGCGAGTTGTATGGCATCGACAAGAGTGATATTCTTCATCTGGTATATTTCGACCCTGCGAAGGCTGTCAAGGTTACCATCTGCCGTCCTATCCCCAGCGGTGCGTTGGGCGAGACCGATGTCTATGGAGCCCAGCAGCACGCCCCACTTATGGGCCTTGAGGTAGAGTTCTAACTCTGCCCCGTCGCTATGTAACAAAAAGCCCGCCTGATTGTCAGGCGGGCTTTGTTTTTCTCCCTATTTCACCACCCAGCGGCCGAGGCAGACCATAATCAATCCAAAAACAAAGGTCAGGCCCGCATATAGCACAAACAGCAGCCAGTGGCGTTGCTCCAGCATAAGATAGATATCGTCGGCAAACGACGAAAAGGTGGTAAGGCCGCCGCAGAAGCCCGTGACGAGAAACACATTCATCGCAGGCGACACAAAACCACTCTTCTCGGCCAACGCCAGAAAGAGTCCTATAAGAAAACTGCCCACCATATTTACTATAAAGGTAGCCCACGGAAAGGCAGTAACCGCAAGGGCGTGGCACATCTTGCCCGTAAGAAAACGCAGGCAGGTACCCATAAATCCGCCCAAGCCCGCAAAAAACATCATTTTCAGCATACTTTTCTCTTTTTAGGTTATATCGTTCGTGGTTACAGCATCACCACGTTCAAATTCAGTGCCACAAGCCACGGCCCTCACGCACCACATTGGCACAGCTTTTGCCTGTCTAAGGGCATTACCAAAACTATTTTGATTATGCATTTAACACCAAAAGAGCTTGACAAGCTGACGCTGCTGTCGTTGGGAATGATAGCAGAAAGACGATTGAAAAAGGGGTTGAAACTAAATCACCCCGAGGCCGTAGCCTACATCACCTCGGCAGCCATAGAGGGTGCTCGCGAGGGTCTGACCGTAGAGCAGGTTATGAGCCAGGCGGCGAAGCTCCTCACACGAAAGGATGTGATGGAGGGCGTAGCCGATATGATTCAACTATTGCAGGTCGAGGCGGTTTTCACCGACGGCTCACGACTTGTGAGTATTCACCACCCCATAAAATAGCAGCGATATGACAACAGAGAAAAAGAGAACATCCCGCACGGCAACAGCACAGAACACGGGTTTATATCCCGCCGAGAAGGGTTTTCAGCCCACACAACCCACTCCGACAGGAGGCGTGGTGCTTGGTGAGGGCGACATTACTTACAACGAGGGACGACAGACCATAACCCTCACAATACGCAACACGGGCGATAGACCCATACAGGTAGGCTCGCACTTCCACCTCTTTGAGGTAAACCGCTATCTGGAATTTGACCGCGAGGCGGCCTTCGGCTATCATCTGAACATACCCGCCACAACAGCCATACGCTTTGAGCCGGGTGACGAGAAGAGCATCGAGGCGGTAGCCTACGCCGGAAAACGCCGCATAGTAGGCTTCAACGGCCTCACCGAGGGATACTCCGGAGGCGAGGACAACCCCACATATCTGCCCACACAGCATCGTGCCATACATCGTATGCACAAGGCGGGATTCAGATGCAGCTGCAAGAAGTGTAACACTAAAAAAGAGTAACTATGGCAAAACTTACGCGACAGGAGTACAACAACCTATTTGGCCCAACCGTTGGCGACAAGATTCGTCTGGGCGATACCGACCTCTATGTGGAGATAGAACGCGATATGCGTCGCTATGGCGACGAGGTGGTCTATGGCGGTGGCAAGACGCTGCGTGACGGCATGGGTCTGGCAAACACAATAACATCGGAGCAGGGAGCTCTCGACGTGGTGATAACGAATGTGACAATCATAGATGCCGTTTTGGGCGTGGTGAAGGCCGACGTGGGCATAAAGGATGGCCGCATAGCCGGCATAGGCAAGGCGGGCAACCCCAACATTATGGATGGCGTGTCGCCCGAACTCGTCACAGGTGCCGCCACCGATGCCATATCGGGTGAGCATCTCATACTCACAGCCGGCGGCATCGATGGGCACGTTCACTTCGTATCGCCACAGCAGGCATACTCGGCCCTGAGCAACGGCATAACGACACTCATAGGTGGTGGCATAGGCCCCTCGGACGGCACTAACGGAACGACCATAACAGCGGGACGCTGGTGCACCGAGCAGATGCTGCTCGCAGCAGAGGAGCTGCCCGTGAATGTGGGTCTGCTGGGCAAGGGTAACTGCTCGGCGAAGCCCTCCATAAAGGAGCAGATTGAGGCGGGTGCCTGCGGATTGAAGATACACGAGGACTGGGGCTCAACACCCGAGGCCATACGCACAGCCCTGAAGGTGGCCGACAAATACGATGTGCAGGTGGCAATACACACCGACACGCTGAACGAGGCGGGATATGTAGAGGATACCATAGCCGCCATAGATGGCCGCACGATACACACCTACCACACCGAGGGTGCCGGCGGAGGACACGCCCCCGACCTGATGAAGGTGGCATCGATGCCCTTCGTGCTGCCCTCATCGACAAATCCCACACTGCCCTTCGGCATAAATTCGCAGGCCGAGCTTTTTGATATGATTATGGTATGTCACAACCTCAACCCCAACATCCCGTCGGATGTAGCCTTCGCCGAGAGCCGCGTAAGACCACAGACACAGGCGGCAGAGAATGTGCTGCACGATCTGGGCGTATTGTCGATGGTATCGTCCGACTCGCAGGCGATGGGCCGAGTGGGAGAGTCGTATATGCGTACATTCCAGATGGCCTCGTTCATGAAGAGTGCCTGCGGACGCCTGGAGGAGGACTCTGCGGAGAACGACAACTTCCGCGTGCTGCGATACATTGCCAAGATAACGATAAACCCCGCCATAACATTCGGCGTGGCGGACTACATAGGCTCGGTGGAGAAGGGCAAGATAGCCGACCTTGTGCTGTGGGAGCCGCAGTTCTTCGGTGCAAAGCCCAAGATGGTCATCAAGGGTGGCGTGATAAGCTGGGCGAATATGGGCGATGCCAACGCCTCGCTGCCCACACCCCAGCCCTGCCTCTATCGCCCGATGTTCGGTGCTTTTGGCGGTGCTATGCCCAAGAGCTGCATATCGTTTGTGTCGCAGGCGGCCCACCAGAACGACATAGCCGAACATCTGGGTCTGCGTCGTCAGGTGCTGCCCGTACGCCGCACACGCCAGCTCTCGAAGGGCGATATGGTACGCAACGGAGCAATGCCCCGCATAGATGTCAATCCGGAGAATTTCGATGTGATGGTCAATAACATACACGCCTACGTGAAGCCCGCCGAGAAGTTCCCGCTGTCGCAACTCTACTGGTTTGGATAGTATGATAGTCTGCGACACAATTCTGGGCAACATCCACGACCGCGAGTGGGCCGCACGCCTTGCATCGTACGCCATAGAGGAGATTCTGCTCGACCAATGGACGGCACAGAAGAGCCGCTTTGTGGTTCACGCCGCCAATGGCGAGGAGTATGCCGTAACCCTGCCCCGCAACACGCGGCTGCAGGATGGCGACATAATACTCTGCGACGAGGCTTCTCTTCGCCTGACCGTCCTGCGGATGGACCTCAACGAGGTGATGGAGATTGACCTTTGCCCGCTGTTGGGCGAGCAGCCCGACGACATAATACATACGGCGGTGGCTCTCGGCCACTCTCTCGGCAACCAGCACTGGCCCGCAGTGGTCAAGGGGTGCAAGGTGTATGTGCCGCTGACGGTGGACCGAAAGGTTATGTCGAGTGTTATGCGTACGCACAACTTCGCCAACATAACATTCTCGTTCCGCAACGGCAAGGAGATTATACCCTACCTCTCGCCACACGAGCTGCGGCGGCTGTTTGGCGGAGAAGAGCATAACGAACACCACCGGCACGATGAGAGATAACCGCCACACAGCAGCGGTTGTGATGCGTCTGCTGCAACTCTCGGACTCGGCCCTACCCATAGGCACTTTCTCCTTCTCGAACACGTTGGAGAGTGCCGTGGAGTGGGGCGTGGTGGGCGACAGGGAGTCGCTGAAAGAGTACTGCACCGAGGTTTTGCGGGTGGCGGCACTCTCCGACGGTGTGGCGGCACTGCACGCCCTCAAAGCCTGCGACAAAGGCCGTTATGACGACATACTGCGTGCCGACAAGCTGCTCTTTTGCAGCAAAGCGTCAGGCGAGGCCCGACTGATGACGCAGCGTATGGGACGAAAGCTCGCAGAGCTGGGTGTGGCACTCTCGTCAGATGCGACCCTGCTACGCTGGCACGACGACATACGCCGTGGAGAGGTCGCAGGATGTTGTGCCGTATCGCAGGGCATCATTGCCTCCGTATTCGGTATCGGCGAGGAGGAGTTGTTCGCCTCGCTGTGTTACTCGGCGGTGATGATGATACTCTCGGCGGCACTGCGGTCGATGCGTGTGACGCACATCGCAACGCAGCAGATCATAGGCGAGTTGTGTGGGCTCACAGAGCCTCTGCTTGCCGAGGCGAGAGCTCTCACGATAGAGGATATGCAGAGCTTCGCACCGCAATATGATATTATGGCTTCACTCCACGAAAAGGGAGATAAGCGTTTGTTTATGAACTGATTGAAAGATGAATACAACTTGCAGAATAGGCATAGGCGGGCCCGTAGGATCGGGCAAGACCGCCATAATAGAGGCCATAACGCCCCGACTTCTGGATGCCAGCCACCGTGTGCTGATTATCACCAACGACGTGGTAACCACCGAGGATGCACAGCACGTCAGGCGTATGTTGAAGGGTATTTTGGTCGAGGAACGCATCATTGGCGTAGAGACGGGTGCCTGCCCACACACGGCCGTAAGAGAGGACCCCTCGATGAATCTGGCCGCCGTGGAGGAGATGGAGAGTCGCTTCCCCGATGGCGATGTGGTGCTGATTGAGTCGGGTGGCGACAACCTGACACTCACATTCTCACCCGCACTTGTCGATTTCTTTATCTATGTGATAGATGTGGCGGCAGGCGACAAGATACCACGCAAGGACGGGCCGGGGATATCGCACTCCGACATACTCGTAATCAACAAATTTGACCTCGCACCATACGTCAATGCCGACCTCGATGTTATGCGTCGCGACTCGAAGGCGATGCGTGGCAACAAGCCCTTCGTTTTCACCAACTGTATGACGGGCGAGGGCATAGACTTACTTACCGAGATGATACGGCGTATGGCTCTGCTCGACCACATAACACCCTCACGGAACGATGATTAGCGACTGGCACAGAAGCGACACCGACACTCCGCACGAGGCTCTGCGTTACATCAGCCCGACGCCCTATGCCCGACCCGGCATAGTGGGTAAGTCGGGTTTTCTGCGGCTTGGCTTCGAGTGCGACGCCAACGGGCGGACAATACTCCGCGACTGGGAACGCCGCGTGCCACTCATCGTGCAGCAGGCTCTCTACTTCGACGAGCAGCTGCCCGATATGGCGTGTGTCTATATACTCTCGTCGGGAGGCCCCAACCTCGATGGCGACCGCTACGAGCAACTATTCACGCTGCGACGCGGAGCAATGGTACACCTCTCGACAGGTGCCGCCACGAAGATTGCCGAGATGCGTCACGACTACTCATCGCTGCGGCAACATATACGCCTGGAGGAGGGCTCCTACTTGGAGTATCTGCCCGAGCCGGTGATACCCTGCCGGCACTCGCGTTACATATCCGACACGCAGATAACCATAGCCCACTCGGCAGTGCTGCTCTATGGCGAGATATACCTCCCCGGACGGCGACACTACGGCTCGGGCGAGAGGTTCGACTATGACCTGCTGTCGGTGGCTATGCGTGCAGAGAGGGAGGGTGGCGAGCTGCTCTTTCGCGAGAAGTTCGTCGTTGAGCCACACCGACACCATCCGCAGCGGAGAGGGGCTATGGGCGACTACGAGATATTTGCCAATGTGGTGGTGATAGCCGACGAGCCGATTGCCGACGACATATACAACGCCACATCGCCCTTCTCAGACCACACCGAGGAGTTGCTCTGCGGCATCACACGGCTGCCCAACCACTGCGGCGTGCAGTTCAAGGTGCTGGGCAACAGCACCGACAAGGTAAAACGGCTGGTGCGTCACTTCGCATCGAGAGTGAGGCAGAGGGTGAAGCATAAACCTTTGAGAGATGATTTTGTTTGGAGATAAATTACTGATATGGAAGATATTAAGACATTAGAGGCGGAGTCTGCGGAGCAGACCACCCGCAACGTGATAGACGAACTTTTACGGGGTGCCGGACAGGTGATGTTTCAGAACAATGTATGGACCGGACTGCTCTTTCTGATAGCCATATTCTGGGGCTCGCTGCGTGAGGGCGAGATGATGGTGGCGTGGGGAGCATTGCTCGGCCTTGCCACATCGTCGGTCACGGGACACATACTGCGACTCCCAGCCGCTGACGGCCGTCAGGGGTTGTGGGGCTTCAACGGCATACTGGTCGGCTGTGCCTTTCCGACATTTTTAGGCGAGACGACAGGTATGTGGATAGCCCTCATAATATGTGCGGCGATGACTACATGGGTGCGATCGGGACTTAACAATGTGATGGCTCCGTGGAAGGTGAACTCCTTCACCTTTCCCTTTGTGCTTTGTACCTGGATATTCCTCCTCGCAGCACGTGCTATGCAGGGCATACCCATCGACGATATGTCCACGCCCTCGCTGCCATCGCACTTCACCTCGCTATCGACAATTCCGCCGCTGCACCTGCTGGAATACTGGCTCAAAGGGGTGGCACAGGTCTTTCTGATTAACTCGTGGGAGGCGGGTCTGCTTATGCTTATAGCCATTGCGGTAAATGACCGCTGGGCGGCATTGTGGGCAGCGATAGGCTCTGCTGTGGCGTTGCTCTGTGCCGTAGCGTTCCGTGCTGCCGGCAGCGATGTGGCAGGAGGTCTGTATGGATTCAGCCCCGTACTTACGGCCATAGCCCTCGCAACGGTCTTCTACAAGCCTAACTGGCGATCGGCTCTATGGTCGCTGACGGGCATCATCGTAACGGTCTTTGTGCAGGCGGCGATGAATATCGTGATGCAGCCGCTGGGCATACCCACCCTCACAGGCCCCTTCTGCGTGGCGACGTGGTTGTTCCTGCTGCCTATGATACGCCTCGACTATCAGACCGAGATAGACCACTCGAACTGGAGTGTCGAGAACAAGCCGCACCTCGCACGGCACGGCTCAAAAAGGTCGAAATAAAAGAGTTTTTAACGCTTAAAAAACAACGTTATGCATATGTCAGACGCCCTGATCTCGCCCTCGGTAGCCGCCGGGGCGGGAGTTGTGGCTGTGAGCCTCATAGCCGTAGCCATAGAGGTTTGCACCCGTAAAGCCTCAACACTCAACCCCACACGCCGCGAATATCTCTTTCCGCTTATGGGTGTGCTGGGGGCATTCGTCTTTGCCGCACAGATGATAAACTTCACGATTCCCGGCACGGGGTCAAGCGGTCATATAGTGGGTGGCATACTGCTTGCCGCCATACTCGGTCCCTGGGCCGCCTTCCTGACTCTCTCGTCGGTGCTGATTATTCAGGCCCTGATATTTGCCGATGGCGGTATTCTGGCTCTCGGCTGCAACATAGTAAATATGGCGGCTATGTCGTGCCTCGTCGCCTACCCCATATTTTTCAGAACGCTGGTATGCCCCAACGCCTCGGCGGCAAGGATAAGTGCAGCCTCCATCATAGCCTCGGTCATAGCCCTTGTGCTGGGTGCGGCGGCTCTCTCGGCCGAGACGGCTCTGTCGGGCGTGGCGGCACTCCCTATGCGGCAGTTTCTGGTCTATATGGTTGTAATACATCTCGTCATAGGTGTCGGTGAGGGTATCGCCACAGCCGCCGTTCTCGCCATTGTGAGGCACTATCGGCCCGACATACTCTTCGAGAACAACCTCTCCGACACAAAGCCGACTGTCGCACACCGTGCGGCACGCGTCATATCACTCTTTGCCATTGCCGCCCTCATCATCGGAGCATCGTTCTCGTGGGTCGCTTCGTCGAAGCCCGACGGCCTGGAGTGGTCTATCGAAAAGGTGGCCGAGAGCCCGACACTCGCCAACCCCGATACCAACTATCACCGCATAGCGGCACAGATGCAGGAGCAGACGGCTCTGATGCCCGACTACGACACCTCGCTGGCGGGCATACTGGGTAGCGGAGCTATCATTTTAGGGGTGTTTGTCATCGCCTACATATTCCGTTATCAGCCCCGACGATGAGCCGGCGGCTATACGAGGCTCTGTATCTGATAGATGCCACGGAGCATACAGCACGCCTGAAAACGCCTCTTGCACAGATAGATGCGAGGGCAAAGCTGGTCGTGCTGCTCACATTTCTATTGACGATGCTCTCGCTGCCCGCCGAGAGGCTCTCCAATCTGATGCTCTTTGCCATATATCCAATCACTATGGCCGCTGCTGCCGGCATTGGCTATGGTCAGGTGCTGCGGCGGTCACTCATCATCATACCCTTCGTGGCCCTCATAGCCCTGCCCAACATCTTCTATCAGCGTGAGCCTATGCTGGAGGTCTATGGCGTGGTCATCACGCGTGGCTGGATAACACTCCTCGCAATCACTCTGCGAGGCATACTCGCAGTGCAGGGCGTGGTGGTCGTGATAGCCTCTACGGGTCTGTATGGCACCTGTCGGGCTATGCAGAGGCTGGGAGTACCACATATTCTGGCCTCGCAGATATATCTCACGCTGCGATACATACGCCTGATGGTCGAGCAGGCTCTCCACCTGCAACAGGCTGTGGAGTCGCGTCTGTTCAGTCGCAAAACCTTGCCGCTGACACTCTGGGCAAGGCTCACGGGGCGACTTCTGCTCCTCTCCATTGGGCGGGGCGAGGCTGTGGGTCGTGCTATGGCCTCGCGGGGCTTTGTCGGGCAGATGCCACAACTGCCCTACCGCCATACCAAGCGTTGGCGACGAAGGGACAGCACATACCTTGTGGTGTGGTGCAGCACGCTGCTCCTGCTGCGTGTGCTGCACTTCGCCGAGATGATTTTTTAGTTTTTCGCTATGCACCACTACCTGACATTCAACGATATACACTTTAATTATCCCCACGCCGAGGAGGCCCTGCGGGGTGTGTCGTTCACGCTGCAACACGGCGAGCACGTCGCCATAGCCGGTGCTAACGGAGCCGGCAAATCGACCCTGCTGATGCTCTGCAACGGCCTGCTGATGCCCACCTCGGGGTGGGTCGATGTGGGTGGTGTGAGGCTAACAGAACAGAGCCTGCAAACCATTCGCCAGCAGGTGGGGCTTATCTTTCAGGATGCAGACAATCAGCTCTTTATGCCTACTGTCGAGGAGGATATAGCCTTCGGGCCGTCACTTATGCACCTCACCGACGAGGAGGTCGCAACACGCACCTCGCAGGCGATGCACGAGGTGGGCATCGAGCATCTGCGAGGACGGGAGCCGCACACGTTGTCGGGGGGCGAGAAACGGCGTACAGCCATAGCTACGGTGCTGGCGATGACTCCCTCCCTGCTGCTGCTTGACGAGCCTACGACGGGTCTTGACCCGAGGTCGCGGCGGCAGCTCATTGAGTTGCTGCGGGGATTCCGCCACACGATGCTCATAGCCACGCACGATATGGATATGATAGCCGACCTCTGCCCCCGCACGATACTTCTGAACGAGGGTGTGGTGGCGGCAGATGCCCCTACGGAGAAGATTTTTGACGATGCATCACTGCTGGAACGGTGCGGATTGGAGAGGCCCCTATCGTGGCAGGCGATGAAGTTTTAAGAGTCGGTCGCCGCGGTCTATGACCCACAGCAGAACCACGCCGACAAGCACTCCCGCTGCCGACTCGAACAGTCGCAGAGCACAGTTTGTCAGGGGGTCCATATTGGGTTCTATCTGCGTGATTAGCAGTATGATGATAAGCGTGATGGTGGCTATGCGACTCTTCGTGTAGATGCCTATCATCATACAGAGCATCTCCAGCAGAAACACCGCACACAACATCCCGAAAACAGTGAAATGAAACAGTTTGAGATAGGCGTAGCCGATAACCACACCAATAAACGTACCCAGCAGACGCATCCACGCAGGACGCAGGGCATCGCGATAGCTGCCCGACTGCAAGACGATGACCACCGACGTACACGAGAGCAGTGCTCCCATCCACTGCGACACCCGATGAAACGAGCCTGTGACATAGACGCCCACGAGATAGGCGATATAGATTCCGACACACGAGGTGAGCAGCACAACGATATTTATACGCGAAAAGGCCCTCGCAAGGGCAGAGTAAAGCGTAGAGAGGATAGTTTTCATAGCATGAAGTTTATTGCATCAGAGGCAATAAACGAGCCGAAAACTTTAATTCTCCTCCGGCTTTACGTCGCAGACCTTTGTGAGACCTCTCTCCGAGGCTAACTTCTCCATCAGAGCATACGCCTCGTCGTAGTCGTTGCGTATCTCGCCATCGAGAATGGCATTCTTGATTATCTCCTTCATCTCGCCGATGATGTTGCAGGGCTGCAAGGCGTAGCACTTCATAATGATATCGCCTGTGATGGGTGGCTGGAAGTTGCGGATACGGTCGCGTTCCTCCAAATCCTTCATCTTGCGACGCACCAGCTCGAAGTTGGCAAGGTAACGCTTCACCTTGGCATCGATGCCCGAGGTGATGTCGGCCTCGCACAGCGTCATCAGCTTTTCCACATCGTCACCCGCCTCAAAAAGCAGACGTCTTACGGCCGAGTCGGTAACCATATCCTCGGAGAGGATGATGGGTCGCAGATGCAGATAGACCATCTTCTGCACGAACTTCATAGGCTCGCCCAGCGGCAGTTTCAGACGGCGGAAGATATCACGTACCATCTTCGAGCCGACAACCTCGTGCTGGTGGAAGGTCCAGCCTATATTCTTGTCGTAGGCCTTCGTCAGCGGCTTGGCAATGTCGTGCAAGACAGCCGCCCAACGCAGCCACAAATCGTCACTTCGGCGTGCCACATTATCCAGCACCTTCAGCGTGTGGCGGAAGTTATCCTTATGGGCGTGGTTACCCACCCTCTCAACACCGCACAAGCGTTCCATCTCGGGGAAAATCAGCTCCAGCAGACCCGTCAGGTGCAGCAAATCGAAGCCGATAGAGGGCACGGGCGAAAGAACTATCTTGTTGAGCTCCACCTGAATACGTTCCTTCGATACTATCTTGATGCGTTCCTTGTTGCGGGCAATGGCCTCGAAGGTCTCCTCCTCGATGTCGAAGCCTAACTGCGTAGCAAACCTAATGGCTCGCATCATACGCAGAGGGTCGTCCGAGAAGGTTATATCGGGGTCGCACGGCGTGCGGATGATGCAATCCTCCAGGTCGTACATACCCTCGAAGGGATCGACCAGCTCGCCAAACCTGTCGCCGTTAAGACACCACGCCATAGCGTTGATGGTGAAGTCGCGGCGACGCTGGTCATCCTCCAGCGAGCCCGGCTCAACGGTGGGCTTGCGTGAGTCGTGGGTATAGGACTCCTTGCGGGCCCCCACAAACTCAACCTCCGTACCTCCGGCACGCACCATAGCCGTTCCGAAGGTCTTGAATACCGACACCTTGCCCCGCACCTCGCGGCCCAGAGCCTCGGCGACCTCTATACCGCTGCCCACAACCACGACATCGATGTCGGTCGAGGGGCGACGCAGGTAGTAATCCCTCACATAGCCTCCCACGACATAGGCCTCAACGCCGAGCCTGTCGACGATGGCTGAAATCTTGCGGAAGATAGGGTTTGAGAGTGCTTTATTGTCGTTCATCGGCATCGGTTTTACGCTATCGCACAAGGCAACGGCGGTATAGTTGAACGGTATTTTCCAAACCGAGATAGAGTGCATCGGAGATGAGGGCGTGACCGATGGATACCTCGTCACACCACGCTATTCTCTCGGCGAAATATTTCAGATTTTCGAGGCTCAAATCGTGGCCGGCATTAAGACCAAGACCCACCCTGCGAGCCGCCTCGGCAGCCTCCACATAGGGTGCGATAGCCGCCTCACGGTCAGACTTATAGCCTGCGGCATAGGCCTCGGTATAGAGCTCCACGCGTTGCGTGCCGCACGCCGCAGCCGCCTCGACCATCTCGACCACGGGATCGACAAAGATTGAGGTGCGTATGCCGGCATCGTTGAAGCGTGAGCATATATCACGCAAAAACTCGGCATTGCGAATGGTGTCCCAGCCGGCATTCGAGGTGATAGCGTCCTCGGCATCGGGAACAAGTGTAACCTGTGCCGGGCGTACCTCCATAACCAGATCGACAAAGCTCGGAATGGGGTTTCCCTCGATGTTCAGCTCGGTGGAGATAGCCGCCTTCAACTCTCGCACATCGGAGTAGCGTATGTGGCGGGCATCGGGACGCGGATGCACGGTGATACCCTCGCCGCCAAAGCGTTCGATATCGAGTGCCGCCTTCAACAGATTGGGCACATCGCCGCCGCGTGAATTGCGTAGTACGGCAATCTTATTTACGTTTACACTTAACTTTGTCATAAAATCGTTATATTTGCATCATAGTTGGTTGTCAAAAGATTTTTTGACGATGTAAAGTTACTTATTTTTTTTGACGAAGAGGATGAAAATCTTACTTTTTTCCCGTCCGCAGGTAAAACTCTCTGCCGACGACATCGACAAACTCTTCTCACTCGTTGAGAAACACGGTTTCAGCTACACCATAAACAGCGAGTTCGCAGCTATGGTGCAGTCGCTGACATCACGCACCATAGAGCCCGAGGCGATATATGAGGGCGAGGTGGAGTGCAGCGATGAGGATGCCCTGATGCTTTGCTGTGGCGGTGACGGTACGCTGCTCGAAGGTGTGCATCGTCTGAAAAATAAGTCGATAGCCATAGCAGCCATCAACTTCGGCAGCCTGGGATTCCTCACAGCCGCAACACGCGAGGGTCTCGACGAGCTGTTTGCCGACATAGCCCAGCACCGATTGCGTATCGAGAGTCGTACGATGCTCGCCATTGAGGGCATACGTCAGGCAGGAGGTGTGGTGACAGCTCTCAACGAGGTGGCAGCACAGCGTCTGGAGGCTACGATGCTCAACATCGAGGCGAGTGTGAACGAGCAGACCGTGGCTCAATACAACGGCGATGGCGTCATAGTCGCAACACCCACAGGCTCAACGGCTTATTCGCTGAGTGCGGGAGGCCCTATCGTGGCTCCTGCCTGCGGTTGTTTCCTCATTACGCCACTGGCTCCGCACAACTTCGGAATGCGTCCCGTGGTGGTGCCCGACACGGCAGAGATTCTGCTCGACATAACGGCTCGTCACGGCGAGGCGATGCTCTCGATAGACAACCGCACCTACCGCATCGGCCAGGGCGAGAAAATCACTATCCGCAAGGCCGCAGAGTCGGTTTTATTGGCTCTGCCACACAATATATCGTTCTACGAGACGTTACATAACAAGATGTTGTGGAATGCCGACATTCGCAACCGATAGCAGAGCGGAGATTTATCGTAGATAAACAGCAAAAAAACGCAAAAAACGGCTTCCGGCCAGATAATATTCTTGCCTGAAAGTCGTTTTTATGTATAAAAACGGGAAAATTCTTTATTTTCCCACTAAAATTACCTACATTTGCCGATTGTATGAACGCAGAGAGAAAAATACCGCAGCATCTTGCCCTCATTATGGATGGCAACGGCCGTTGGGCTACGCTTCGTGGGAAGCAACGCAGCGAGGGTCACATAGCAGGTATGGAGGCTCTGCGAGCAACCGTACGCAATGCCGCAGAGATGGGTGTGAAGTACCTCACCGTCTATGCCTTCTCGACCGAGAACTGGGGTCGCCCGCAGGAGGAGGTCGATGCTCTGATGGAGCTTATCTGCAAGGGCGTGGAGATGGAGTCGGCACAGCTCATCGAGAACGGCATCAAGGTTGTGGCCATTGGCGACCGCAGCCGCTTCTCGGCGAAGGTGCGTGAGGCTATCGGCAAGATTGAGCAGATGACGGCAGCGGGTGAGCAGATGACATTCATCCTTGCCCTGAACTACTCATCACGCAGTGAGCTGACGGCGGCTGTAAAGAGCATAGCCGAGAGGGTGAAGCGTGGCGAGTTGCAGTGTGAGGCGATTGACGAGAGCCTTATCTCGGAGTCACTCTACACGGCAGCGATACCCGACCCCGACCTGATTATCCGCACCAGCGGAGAGTGTCGGTTGAGTAACTTCCTGCTCTGGCAGGCATCGTATGCCGAGCTATACTTTACCGAGGTGTTGTGGCCCGACTTCGACCGCAAGGCCCTGGAAGAGGCATTGGAGGCGTATGCACAGCGTGACAGACGCTACGGTTTGGTGAAATAGATTTGACTGGAAACTTTTAGATAGATGAAATACCTGATTAACAGACTCATAGCAACAACAGCAATACTGCTCTTTGCGGTGTTGCCTTCGCTTGCTCAGAATGTAACGACAAACGGCAGCACGGAGAGTGCCGCAGCAGATACACAGGCTCTCGAGAGGCGTGAAGAGTTCAAGCAGACAACCTTCGATGCCAACTCACCCGTAATGAAGATGGAGGGCGAGCCCCGTCTTTACTACATTCGCGAGGTGAATGTGAATGGCGTGGAGCATCTCGACAAGAATCAGCTGCGTATCTCGGCGGGTCTTATCCCCGGCGACTCGATATATCTGCCGAGTGACTATATCTCGAACTCTATCGCCCGTCTGTGGAATCAGCGTTACTTCTCCGATGTGAAGGTGGGTGCTACGATTGACGGCGACAGCCTCGACGTGGAGATCTTCCTCAAAGAACGCCCACGAGTATATAACTGGCGCTTCGCCGGTGAGGGTATCGGCCGTTCAAAGCAGAAGGATCTGGAGGATCAGCTGAAACTCAAACGAGGCACCGAGCTCTCGGACTATGTGATTGACAAGAACGAGAAACTCATCAAGAAGCACTTCTCGGACAAGGGTTTCCGCAATGTGAACGTAACAACAATCGTCGAGAACGACTCGCTGATTGACAACGCAGTGAATGTGACATTCAACATCGCCCGCAACGAGAAGGTGCGTATCGGTGCAATCACATTCTCGGGCAACGAGCAGTTTGACGACAAGCGTCTGCGTCAGACCTTCAAGAAGACTCACCAGAAGTCTTTGAACTTCCTGCGTAACACCAAGTTCAAGGAGGAGGACTACAAGGAGGACAAGAACCTCCTGCTCGACTTCTACAACTCGCGAGGCTTCCGTAACGCAACAATCATCTCGGACTCAATCTACAAGATTGGCGACAACCGCATAGGAATACACCTCGACGTGGTCGAGGGTGAGAAGTTCTACATCCGCGACGTGAAGTGGGTGGGTAACTCGGTATATGAGACCGACTACCTGCAACGCTTCTTCAGCGTCAAGAAGGGCGATGTGTATGACAAGAAGTCGATGCACAAGCGTCTGGGTGTAGGCCGTGAGGTGGACCCCGAGCAGCAGTCGGTATCGAGCTTCTACCAGAACAGCGGTTACCTGATGTCGCAGATTGATCCCACGGAGGTTGTCGTGAGCAAGGACTCTATCGATATGGTCATCAACATCTTCGAGGGTAAGCCCTTCACCATCAACGAGGTGGGCATCTCGGGCAATGTGCGTGTCGATGACGAGGTTATCCGCCGCGAGCTGGCTATCTACCCGGGTATGTTGTACGACCGTTCGCTGTTGATGTACACACTGCGTCAGCTGATGGGTATGGGTCACTTCGACCCCGAGGCGTTGCAGCCCGACGTGCAGCCCGTGAGTGACGAGCTGGTGAATGTGAACTTCCCGCTTACCGAGCAGGCCAGCGACCAGTTCAACATCGCCGGAGGTTGGGGCTCAGGTTCGTTTGTGGGTTCAGTAGGTATCACGCTGAACAACCTCTCGACCCGCAACTTCTTCAAGAAGAACAAGTGGACTCCCTACCCTATGGGACAGAATCAGCGTTTCTCGGTATCGGGACAGACCAACGGTACATACTATAAGGCTATCTCGGCGAGCTTCACCGACCCGTGGGTGGGTGGCCGCAAGCCTAACTCGCTGACAATATCGGCACACTGGTCGGAGCAGAACAACGCATACTACATCTGGCAGTCGGCAACGATGTACTTCCGTACGCTGGGTATCGCCGCAGGTCTGGGTAAGCGTCTGAAATGGCCCGACCCCAACTTCACACTCTATCTGGAGGCACAGTATCGCCGCTATGCCCTCAACAACTGGGACTACTTCATCATGAAGGATGGTGTGGCTAACGAGGTGTCGGCGAAGGTGGCATTCTCGCGTTCGACTATCGACCAGCCCATCTACCCGCGTAGAGGTTCGGAGTTCTCGTTCGTGGGAACATTCACACCGCCCTACTCGGCGTGGGACGGCCGCGATTACAGCGACCAGGCAATGCCCGACAAGGTGCGTTACAAGTGGATTGAGTACCACCGCTGGGAGTTGAAGGCTCGCTGGTTCCAGACCCTCACGCGTGACGAGAAGCTGGTGTTGATGGCCGGTGCCGAGATGGGTTTCCTCGGTCACTACAACAAGCATAAGCTATCGCCGTTCCAGCGTTTTGAGGTTGGTGGTGACGGTATGAGTGGTTATACAATCTATGGTGTGTATATCATCGGCTTGCGTGGTTACGAGGATGGTGCTCTGGATCCCGTAGGAAGTAATTACTCGATGGCATACAATAAATATACTATGGAGTTACGTTATCCTGTTATACTGAAGCCTTCATCGCAGATTTTCGTACTCGGCTTCCTTGAGGGTGGTAATGGTTTCGCCTCGTGGAGAGAGTTCTCACCCTTCAAGATTAAGCGTTCAGCCGGTTTCGGTGTGAGAATCTATCTGCCGGTGGTTGGTCAGCTGGGTCTCGACTGGGGTTGGGGATTTGATGCACCCGCAGGCGGCACAAAACGCAGCGGAAGCCAGTTCCACTTCACTATGGGCCAGTCATTCTAACCCCGAGGGGCAGGCGAGGGCCTTATTGACGGAGAGCCACTGCTGTTGAAAAGGGCAGGCGAAGGCTTTTGTTGAGAAGGTGGCAGACGAGGAGCAGATATTGGGATTTTGGAATTATTTGTGTATATTTGTATTAATAACCATAAAACTATTTGGCTTATGAAACGATTGATTTTGGCGGTGGCCCTTATGTTGGGCGTTACAGCAGCTTCGGCACAGAACTTTGCCGTAGTAGATAGTGAGAAGATTTTCAAGTCAATAGCAGAATATAACAAAGCTATTACGGAGCTCGACGAGCTGGCAGAGCAGTATCAGGAGGCGGTAGATGCGAAGTTTGAGCAGGTAGAGGAGCTCTATAACGCCTATATGGAACGCCGCGAGACCCTCTCGGAGGCATCACAGAGGGCCAACGAGGAGAACATCCTGAACAAGGAGCAGGAGGCACAGGAGTATCAGGAGTCATTGTTCGGCACCGAGGGCGAGCTGATGCAGAAGCGTCTGGAACTTATACAGCCCATACAGCAGAAGGTGTTTGCCGCTATCGAGGAGTATGCCGCAGCGAAGGGTATCGATATGGTTATCGACACGGCACAGAACGCTACGATGCTCTACTACTCGAAGAAGGCCGACCACACACAGGCGGTGATTGACCTGTTGAAGACGAAATAAAGTGAAGAGATAACTATACACACTAATAAAAAATTATGAAAAAAGTATTGAAACTAACCCTTGCGGTTGTTATGGTGATGTGCTCTACATCACTTTTCGCACAGAAGTTCGGTCGCATCAACTCACAGGAGATTTTTGCAAGTATGCCCGAGACAAAGAGTGCCGAGACAGAGTTGCAGGCTTATGCACAGGAGTTGAGTGCACAGATTGAGACACTCCAGGTTGAGTTTAACACCAAGTATCAGGAGTATCAGAAGAATGAGGCTACCTGGAACGAGTCTATCAAGCAGCTCAAAAACAAAGAATTGGTTGATATCGACAACCGCATCCGCGAGTTCCAGCAGGTGGCACAGCAGGATATGATGAAGAAGCAGGAGGAGTTGCTGGCCCCCATTCGCGACAAGGCTACAAACGCTATCAACGAGGTGGCAAAGGAGGGTGGCTACATCTTCGTATATGATGTTACCACAGGTACTATGGCCTACATCGACGAGGCTGTGGTTACCGACCTCGGTCCCGCAGTGCGTACAAAGCTGGGTATTACAGAGCCCGTTGCAAGCACAGCTCCCGCGAAGTAATCGCCCGAAAGATTTTAAGTTAAACAATAACAAAGGGCTGCCAAGTGATTGGCGGCCCTTGTTGTATATATATAGGTATGTATAGGAGTCGTTACGACTGACCTGACCCCTACCCTCTGACAAAGTCAAGCAGAGCCTCGGCACACGCCTCGGGCTGCTCGATAAAGCCCATATGTCCCGAATTGTCAAGCCACGCCACCTTCGCCTGCGGATGGGCTGCAACCATAGCCTCGGCAACCTCAACGGGGATATAGTTATCGTGTTTTCCGAGAATAAAGAGCTGACGCACAGCCGACTGACGCAACATATCGTTCTGGTCCTTGCGGAGAATCATACCCTCCAACAGAGCCACGATGCCCTCATCGTCGGTGATATGCACCTGCTCGACCAAATCGTCGATATAATCTCTCAAACGGCGGCGATTCTGCTCGGCAAAGCCCGCCGCAGGGGCTACCGAAGCCAGCATATCCTTCTTGCCCGCCTGCACCAAAGCTATCTCGCGGCGGCGATTCTCCACCTTCTGCTCCGTATCGGCATTGGGTGTCGAGGAGAGCAGCACCACGCCGTCGAGCCTCTCGGGATACTTCTCGCAGAAGGCCAGCGAGATATAGCCACCCATAGAGTGACCCACCAGCGTTATGCGTTCCACGCCCATAGCATCGAGCATATCGTGCAGCACATCGGCCATAAGCTCCATAGTGTGCTTCTCGGCCACCACATCCGACACGCCGTGACCGGGGATATCGACCGTGATGACACGCACCGAAGGCGTGAGCAACGGCAGAAAATCGTCCCACACATACATTGACTCCAAATAGCCGTGCAGCAGCACGACACACTTATCGCCCTTTCCGGAGTCGGCAACGTGCAACATCGCCGGGCCCGCCATAATAAAGTTCTCTTTCATCTCTCTTTGGTTTTTCTGTCGGTAAAATTAGCGATTTTTTCGCAATATGGCACTCTTTTCGGCTGACTTTATCAGCGTGCAATCGGCAGGCAATCGGCAGGCGAGAATAAAAAACGGAACTGCCGATGCAGAACGCACCGACAGTTCCTCCCTCAACTAATACAATTATCTTGCAACTATAAAGCTGCCAACTTTGAAATAATGGCCTGCATCTCGCCATACTGGCTCTCCATACTCTGCAACAGCTTGTACTGTGCACGAGTGCGAACAAGGTTGTGGTCGGCATAAGCCGTCTTGTAGTACTTGTCGCCATCGATGTAGTCCATCAGGAAACGCAACACCTGCTCAAAGGTGATGTAGCGGCCCGAGAAGGCCAGCCAGTCAAGCTCACTCTGAGTCATAGTGGCACGCTGCTCCGAGAGGTAACCCTCGGCATAGGCCCGGAACATATCGAGACTCATCCCGACATTGTCCAGACACTTGTCATCTTCGGCTCCCGTATTGGTGTAGGAACGAATGGCATCGCCAAAGTCGTTCAGCGAGGTGGAGCTCATAACCGTATCGAGGTCGATAGCACACAACACCTTGCCTGTGGGTTTGTCGAAGAGTATATTGCTGATTTTTGTGTCGTTATGTGTAACGTGTGTGGGAATGGTGCCATTCTCGACCAGAGCCCAGAACGACATCATCTCCTCGCGGCGGGCCTCAATCCACGAAATCTCCTCCTGCACCTCCTTGACGCGGCCAACGGGGTCGGCGGCGATGGTAGCATCCCACTGCTGGAAACGCCAGCGGATATTGTGAAAACCCTTGATAGTCTCGTTCAGCGGCTTGTCAAAGTCCGAGAGCAGAGCCTGAAAACGGCCTATGCCCACGCCACCCTGATAGGCCAGCTCGGTAGAGTCGGCACGGTCGTAGCTCAACGTGTCGGCGATGAAGAGGCACACAGCCCAGAAGTTACCCTCATCCTCGACATAGAGCTTGCCGTCCTTGGCAGGGATGACCGTCAGCGTCTCACGCATAGGGTCTGCGACCTTCGCCTTGATATGCTCGGTAACGGCCTTGATATTATCCATCATACCCGGCACATCGGGGAAGACAACGTGGTTTTTGCGTTGCAGGATGTAATCGGGAGCGTCGCCCTCGGTACGCACGACAAAAGTATCGTTGATGAAACCCTCGCCGAGAGGCTTGATGCTCTCAACGACGCCCTCAATAGCAAACTGTGCGGCAATAGCCAGCAATTTTTCGTTATTCATAGTTTTTGTTTTTCTCTATACAAAATCAATCTCGCAGGGCCATACCACTGCATCCTCGATGGCACGATGCGGCATCGTCACCACCATCTGCACGCCGCGTGCGTTGTTTTTCAGCCCCATAGCCGCCAGCGGCACAACAATCACATACCACCGCTTATGCCCGCTCTGGAAGCTGAAATAGCGTATCTCCTTGCGGTCCACGCCCTTGAAGTAGATGTTTGCATCGCTGCCCAGCTCAATCTCCCTCTCGCCGTTGTCAATCTCCAACGAGAATGTCTCCGCATAGGATTCGGCATCGGGCTCAACCCTCTCATCTTCAAAGCCACCGCAATCGACCTCAAACATAGCCATAAAGGCCATATCGGAGTGGGCTATGCGTAGCAACGCATCGTTGCACACCACGCCTTGCTCCTCACTCTGCGGTCCCAGCGGCACAACCTTATCACGCACCACCAATCGCAACTCGTCGTCGTGCAGGCACTCCAGGTTGCGGACAAAACAGACCTCATAATGGAATCTGTTATGTTTGTTTTTCGCAGTGTTCATCGCTGAAAATCAGAGGTTTGTTGTTTTTTGCAAAATCTCTTGTGAGAATCTTTTGCCACGCCTCGTCATCTGCAAATATGGCTCTCGGCAGGCGAAACATCCCCCAACGCGAATTCAAATTTAGCACATAATGCTGAAAAACGCAAGTTTTTTTTATAACTTTGTGATAATCGTAGTAAATTTTTTCGCCTGCGGGTGTAGTTTTCAGTGCCCTTGCAGCGACTAATTAACAGAGTGTACTTTTAACAAAACGATAAAATGAACTTACTAACTGTAAAAAACATTACAAAGCATTATTCGGGTCACACCGCCCTCAGCGATGTGTCGCTGGATGTGCCACAAGGCTCTATCTATGGTCTGCTGGGACCCAATGGTGCCGGTAAATCGACACTTATACGTGTCATCAACCGTATCACGATGCCCGACGAGGGTAGCGTCATCTTCAATTCACACCCCATAACCGATGAGGATATATATCAGATTGGCTACCTGCCCGAGGAGAGAGGCCTCTACAAGAAGATGAAGGTAGGCGAGCAGGCTCTCTTCTTCGCACGCCTGAAAGGACTCTCACGCAAGGATGCCCTGAAGGCCCTCAAAGAGTGGTTCGTACGCTTCGGCATAGAGTCGTGGTGGGACAAGAAGGTGGAAGACCTGTCGAAGGGTATGGCCCAGAAGGTGCAGTTTATCACAACCGTACTGCATCGTCCCAAGCTGCTCATCTTCGACGAGCCATTTTCGGGTTTCGACCCCATCAACGCCAACCTGCTGAAGCAGGAGATTCTGCGTCTGCGTGACGAAGGTGCTACGGTGATTTTCTCGACTCACAACATGGCCTCGGTGGAGGAGATTTGCGACCACATCACGCTGATTGACAAGTCAAAAAACATCCTTTCGGGCTCGGTGGACGAGGTGCGTCGCCGCTTTGGTGAGAATGTCTTTGAGCTGACCTATGGCGGAGTATCGGCCGACGAGATGCAGCAACTGTTGCAGCCCATTGCCGATGTTTTGAGTATGACCCCCATTGCCGACTCGCCCTACGACCTCTGCCGCGTGAGGTTGAACAACGGCGTGCAGGTGCGTGATGCCATCGCGAAGGTGAACGATGCCGTTGAGCTGCGTTCGTTCCGCGAGGTTATCCCGAGTATGAACGAGATATTTATCCGTGCCGTAGAGGGTTCGTTGTAAGCAGAGTGGTTGTTGTAACGCTATAATAACATAAAGATTATGAACAAGATAAAGATAATTATTGCTCGTGAGTTCAACGAGCGCGTGAGAAACAAGACCTTCATCATCACCACGATACTGATGCCCGTGCTGATGATTGTGTTGATGGCGGTACCTTCGCTTATAATGTTCTTCGCAACGGGCGATGAGAAGGAGCTGTTGGTGATTGACGAGAGTGGGCTGATGGCCGAGAGTCTGGAAAACACCGACGAGCTGAAATTCACGTTCACCGACCTCTCGTTATCGGAGGCTCGTGCCAACACCGAGGTCTTTGGTGTGCTGTGGATAGGTCAGAATATTGTCGATGAGCCTACGCAGGCACAGCTCTACACCAACTCTTCGTCGTCGATGTTGATGGAGGAGAACATATCGTCGCAGATTGAGAAGGTGATTGAGAATGAGCGCCTGAGCCGCTACGATATCGAGAATCTGGAACAGATAATGAAGGATGTGAAGGCCAATGTGGTGCTCACCTCCTATCGCAACGACAAGACCACGGAGTCGGGCGAGGCCGAAGAGGCTACATCATCTGCCGTTACCTATATGCTGGGTATGATTTTGGGCGTGTTGCTCTATATGTTCCTCCTCCTCTACGGCGGAATGGTTATGAACTCGGTTATTGAGGAGAAGAGCAGCCGCGTGCTGGATGTGCTGGTGTCAAGTGTCAGCCCCTTCCAGCTCCTGATGGGTAAGATTCTGGGTGTGGCTTCGGTTGCCATTACGCAGGTGGCTATATGGGCTGTATTGGTGTGCGGTATAGGTAGTGCTGTATTGCCGTTGTTGATGCCCGACGACATTATGCAGACCGTAGAGGCTGTGCAGGCGGGTCAGATGACCACCATCGACGCCGACATCGACGCCGATATGCTCTCGGCACTCTCGTTTGCTACCGACACGGGCAAGCTTGTGATGCTGTTCGTCTATCTGCTTCTCTTCCTTTTGGGTGGTTTCCTCTTCTATGCAGCGATGTTTGCAGCTGTGGGCTCGGCTGTCGATTCTGTGCAGGATTCCAACCAGTTGCAGACTCCCATTATGATACCCATCTTTTTGGCGTTCTTTTTATCGATGGCCGTCTTCAATGACCCCAACTCGACGATGGCCTTCTGGGGCTCGATTATCCCCTTCACATCGCCCGTGGTGATGTTGGCACGCATACCGTTTGATATCCCCACATGGCAGATATGGTTCTCGCTGGCGGTGTTGTATGCTTCGGTCGTAGGCGTGGCGTGGGTTGCCGGCAAGATCTATCGCGTGGGTATCTTTATGCACGGCAAGAAGCCTTCGTTCAAGGAGTTGTGGCAGTGGATTAAGCAGTAGCGTAAGATGCTTCATTTCGAAAATGACTATATGGAGGGTGCTCACCCTCTGATTCTGGAACGACTCGCCGCAACAAATATGCAGCAGTGCGTAGGCTACGGCTGTGATGAGGTGTGCGAGTCGGCTCGCAGGAAGATTCTCTCGGCGTGCGGCCTGACCGATGGCGAGGTACACTTTCTGGTGGGTGGCACGCAGACCAACGCAACCGTCATCCGAGCCCTGCTACGCCCCTACGAGGGAGTCATCGCTGCCGATACGGGCCACATAGCCCTGCACGAGGCGGGAGCAATAGAGGCCGGCGGACATAAGGTGCTGACCATACCCCACCACGACGGCAAGCTCTCGGCCGAGGCTGTTGATGCCTACATCGAGGCGTTCCGCCGTGACGAGGCGTGGGACCACATGGTGTGGCCGGGAATGGTCTATATCTCGCAACCCACCGAGTATGGCACGATATACTCTCTTGCGGAGCTGGAGGCTCTCTCGGAGGTGTGCCGCAAGTGGGAGATACCCCTCTTTGCCGATGGTGCAAGGTTGGGCTACGGCCTTATGGCGGAGGGTAGCGATGTGACCTTGAAGGATTTGGCTCGCCTGTGCGATGTGTTCTACATTGGCGGCACGAAGGTCGGAGCTATGTTCGGCGAGGCGGTAGTCATTCCACGAAAGGGCTTTATTCCGCACTTCTTCACCACCATAAAGCAGAGTGGTGCCCTGCTGGCCAAGGGTCGTATGCTGGGCGTGCAGTTCGATGTGCTGTTCACCGACGATTTATATTTCCGCATTGCCCGCCACGCCATAGAGCAGGCCGCACGACTGCGTGAGGCTCTGGTGGCGAAGGGTTTTCAGACCTACTACTCCTCGCCGACAAATCAGGTTTTCTTTGTGCTTGACGATGAGCAGTTGCAGCGTATGCGTCGGGTGACGTCGTTCAGCGAGTGGGAGCATCTCGACGACGGGCGTACGGTGGTGCGTCTTGCCACCAGCTGGGCCACACGCCCCGAGGATGTCGAGAGGCTGATAGCGGAGTTGTAAACAAAAGAATAGATAGAAAAAGAGCAAGGTTTTTTCCTTGCTCTTTTTTTATCCTCTTATCCTCACCACCTGCTCGCGGGGCATCTCGTAGCCCTTGGGCAGGGTTATGCGTAGCAAGTGCCTGGTGCTGACGCCACGACCCTCTTTGAGTGCCGGCTGCCAGCGTGGAGCCTCCGCCATAGCCTTCTCGATGCGACGCAGCAGACGCTTGTCCGAGGCCTCCAGCACATCGGTTGCCGCCACCGAACCATCCTCGGCCAGCGTGAACGATATAATCACGCGTGCCACGCCATCCATCACGCCCCACTTCACCTGCTCGGCAATGTAGGCACTGTAATTGAGCTCCTCGCCATCGACCACGAAGCGTGCCGGCGTGTCGTAACGCAGCGTAATCAGCACCACGCCATTTGACGCCTCGACGCCATACTCGGCGATGGTCTGCTCGTCGATGGTGAGCAGCTGGTTATCGACAATATCCTCGGGGTCAATCTTACGCACCTGCTCCTCGGACATTCTCTCGCCATTGACAACGTAGAGGGGCGTACGGCTGCGACTTTGTGCCGAGGCGGAGAGTGACACCACCACGAGGCACATCGCAAGAATTATGCGGCTTAAAATCGATTTTTTCATAGTGCAAATATAGTGTTTCCACCATAAAACGCCAACACCCCCGACCTTTATTATCCGCAACGAAGAAAAAAAACGGCTCGGCACCGACTCACCGCACCTTCGCACCGCCAAAACGGCTTCGCATCGCCAAAACACCGCCCCACCGCCTCACCCCACAAAAAAAAGAGTACCGCCCGCAGGCGATACTCTTGAAGATGTATTCCAAACAAGGATTAGTTCTGATCCTCAGGACCAATCATTGTGTTAGCATCGATCTCATCGAGAGGAATCTGGTAGAGGAAGTTAGGCATATCCTGTGTCCAAACGCCCTGTGCCCAAGAGATGTGGTTAGTACCCTCAGCTGTACGGTCAACAGGGATGTTCAAACGACGGTTGTCAAGGTACTCGATACCCTCACCCCAGAACTCGATACGCTTCTGGAGGTTGATCTCTGATACCAACTCGGCTACGTTCTGCTGACCAGCATACTTATAGTCTGCCTGACGAATCTTCATAATGTTCTCCAAAACCTCGATAGCCTTTGTGTACTGCTTCTGGTGAGCATAGATCTCAGCCAAGCAGAAGTGAGCCTCCTCTGAACGAAGGAAGATCTCGTCGCCCAAGTGCCAGTTGCCGTAAACTACTGAACGACCTGCACCGATGAACTTACAAGACTGATCGTAGAATGCCAAAGCCTTAGGCTGGCCACCAAACTCTGTGCAGAGCTTAGCGAAGTTACGTCTTGTGAAGAACCAATCCAAACGGATATCGTTATCAGCGATAGCGGCTGTGAGGTAGTTGTGAGCTACACGAGCTACACCAAGGTTTGCATAACCCTGACCGAACATATCCATCTGTGAGAAGAATGATGCGTAGACACCTGAGTTATCAGCTGTAACATCGCAACCGAAGATTACGTTCTTGAGGTTGATGTCGCTGAAGCCCTGCAACAAATCTGCTGCTGATCCCAGAGGAGCTGTATCAACGATAACCTTTGCATACTTCTCAGCCTCTGTCCAGTTGTGCATAATCATATGAGTACGCATCAGGTAGTTAGCTACTACCAAACCGTCGAAGTCAGTGTGTGAAGCTGTGTAAAGCATGCCGTTAGCCTCAAAGAAGTCATAAGCCTCAGTAAGGTCGCTAACGATAAGAGCATAAATCTCACCTACGGTTGAACGAGGCTGGTCGCCCTCTGTATCCTCCTTGATAAGAACAACACCAGGAGCATCAGCGTTAGAGCCAGAGTACTTGGTATTCATACCCCAAGCTGTACCCTCAGCACCCATATAGTAAGGAAGCTGGAAGAGGTAAGCAAGGTGCAAGTATGCATAACCACGAGTAGCCTGTGCCAAAGCCTTATACTTCAAAACCTCAGGTTTAGTCTCATCAGCAGAGATAGACTTGAGGATGTTGTTAGCATCGGCAATGTGCTGGTAGTTCTCTGACCAACGGAAATATGTTGGGTTGTAGTTCTCCTGCCAGTAGTCCAGAATATGGTGGTAGAGTGACATGTTATAACGACCTGTCATAACCATATCGTTACCCATCAAAGATGTAAGGTAATCAAAACCCTTCTGACCAAAGTAGTTGTGGCTCTGCTGACCACCCCAAGAGTAGTGAATATTGTTGTAGATACCGGCTACAGCAGCATCGAAAATCTTACCGGGATCCTCAGAAGCAATCTCGTTCTTTGATTCCGGAGTAACGTAAGCTGTAACCTCTGCGTCCTTAAGACACGACGTAAGTGTTACTGCAACACCTGCCGCCAAGATTAAAAATATCTTTTTCATAATCATTATCTGTTTTTAAAGGTTACTGTTAATTAGAATGTAAGGTTAACACCACCAGAGATTACACGCAAAGGAGCGTAACCACCGAAGTCACCGTTGCTACCTGTGATTGATACACGGGGGTCAAAGCCCTGACGCTTAGACCACAAAGCGAGGTTATCACCTGTTACATATACGCGGATACCACCGATACCCAACTTCTGCATCCACTTCTTGGGGAATGAGTAACCGATAGTTACGTTACGCAAGCTCAGGTAAGAAGCGTCGATAAGGTGAACGTCAGAAGTCTGAGAGTATGAGTTAGATGAGTTGTTAGCGTTCCAGATAGGATACTTACCACTCATAGTCTCGGGGTTGAATGTGTTCCACATATCGCGGTTGTGACCTACGTAGAATGACTGGCCCATAGTACCGAGGTACTCAGAATCGTAAGCCCAACCACCAATCTGGAATGCAGTTGCGATGTTAACATCAATACCGTTCCACTTGAATGTAGTGCTCAAACCACCAGAGAGCTTAGGAGTAGCAACCTTACCAAGGTAGAACTTCTCAGCCTTGTTGTACTCTGAAGTGATTGTAGGCTTCTTGTTACCTGCCTCGTCGAGAATGAAATCACCGTTGTCGTCCTTCTCGAAACCATGCCACTGAGCATTACCATTAGCGTCCATACCAGCATACTTGTAAGTGTAGTACTCGAAGATGCTGCGGCCCTCCATATACTTGAAGCGACCTGTTACGATACCATCCTCACGGTTCTCCTCGGGAAGAGTGAGCAACTTGTTATCGTAGTGTGAACCTACCAATGTTACTGACCAGTTAACCTTGCGAGTCTTAACCAAATCAACAGTTACCTCGAACTCAACACCCTGGTTCAACATAGCACCGATGTTCTCCCAGTTATACTCACGACCTGAAGCGATTGACTTAGGACGCTTGAAGATCATATCGTTGGTCTTGCGGTGGAAGTACTCGATAGAACCTGATACGCGATTCCACAAACGGAAATCGATACCTGCATCGATAGTAGCCTGCTTCTCCCAAGAGAGATCGGGGTTACCGTAGAATGAAGGAGTATAACCGAGCTGTGAACCATCCCAAGTTACTGACCACAAATCCTGGTAAGGAGTGTAGTTCAACATGCTCTCGTTACCCTGTGTACCATAAGATGCACGGATCTTCAAGTCGTTAACCCACTCAGCATTCTCCATCCACTTCTCCTTTGAGATACGCCAGCCAGCACCTACTGACCAGAAGTTACCCCAACGCTGCAAGAAACGAGATGTACCATCACGACGGTAAGCAGCTGACAAGTAGTACTTGCTACCGTAGTTATAGTCTGCCATAGCGAAGTAACCCTCAATGTTGTGGTGCTGTGTGTAAGAATTAATTGACTCCATCTGACCACCATTGATAAGCTCGGGGTTCAAAGGCTCAAAGAACTGAGTCTTCTGACCTGAGAAGTAGTTGCTCTTGAACTGATAGTACTCGTGACCAATCTTTGCAGAGATGTTGTGCTCGCCAACGATCTTGTTGTAAGCCAAAATCTGGTTGAAGTTGGTTGTAGCAGAAGTAGTAGCAGTCTTTGTACCACGACCGTTGAATGACTGACCGTCACCAATAGTAGGTGAGTAGTAAACAGTTGAGTAACCTGTACCGTAGTCATAAGCGTAGTTTGCAGTGAAAGTGAAGTCCTTCAAGAACTTAACCTCTGCATACAGACGTGAAGAAAGCTTGTGAGCCTCACCCTTACGGATATCCTCAGTCATTGAGTTGATGACGTTCTGGTTGGTTGCAGTAGGACGAGGTTTAACGGAACCTGTGTCAGGATTTACGAACATGTTCTCATGCTCACCCATACCTGAGTCATACATAGGCTTGCCGTTAGCATTGTACTTCAAGTTACCCTCTGCATCGTATGCGTGTACGGGATAGATAGGAGCCCAGTCACGAGCAACTGCGAAGGGGTTAGATGCCTTACCTACGTCCTCCATAACACCATTCTGCTCTGTCTTTGAGTAAGAGAGGTTAGCACCTACGCGCAACCACTTACGGAGCTGAGTGTTAAGGTTAACACGTGTAGTCAAACGAGTATAGTCTGAACCAAGAACGTAAGAGTCGTTATCGAGGTAACCCAAAGACACGAAGTAGTCAGACTTGTCTGAACCACCGGCTGCAGATACCTGATACTCCTGACGCAATGATGAGTCGAACAACGCATCAGCGAAAGTATCATCATAGAGCAATCTCGCGTTGGGGTTCAACTTACCATCGGTACCTACCAATGGCTTAACCTCACCACACTTGGGGCAAGCATCAACCTTGAATGAGTTGTAAACCAACTCCTCAAGCAATTTGTCAGATGCATAAGCATTAGCGGCAGCAAGGTCGTGTCCGTTGCGAGCCCACTCTGTGTTACGGATACCATACCATGACAACTCATAGAACTCACCCGGATCAGTTACCATGTCATAATCCTTGTAAGCACGGCTTGTAACACCCCAGTTAGCAGTGAAGTTGATCTGGATACGATCGCCTGTACCACGCTTTGTAGTAACCATTACCACACCACCGGCAGCACGTGAACCGTACAATGAGTTAGATACGGCGTCCTTTGACACGGTGATTGACTGGATGTCGGCGGGGTTCAAGTCTGACAATGAACCATTGAAAGGCACACCATCAACAACGATCAAAGCACCGTTACCTGCTGACAATGAACCAATACCACGCAAGAGGATTGATGAGTCGGCACCGGGCTGACCTGATGATGTGAAGACCTGCAAACCTGCTACGGCACCCTCCAAAGCAGCAGATACTGATGTAGCCTGTGAGTTGCTGATAAGACCCTCCTTAACAGTTGCCACAGAACCTACGATATCCTGCTTACGCTTTGTGCCGAAAGCAACGACTGTAACCTCGTCGAGCTTCTCAGAGGCAGTCTTCAAAACTACGTTGATGCTTGTCTTGCCAGCAACGGGAACAATAGCCTCCTCATAACCGAGGAAAGAAACTACGAGTGTACCGTTTGCGGGTGCAGACAAATTAAATGCACCATTAGTGTCGGTAATAACTCCGTTTGTTGTGCCCTCAACGATAACAGTTGCACCAGCGACAGCCAAACCGTCTGAATTAGTTACCGTACCACTCACTTGCTTGTTCTGTGCAAGAGCTGCGAAGCTCACTGCCAAAACAGCTACGATAGAAAGTACAATTTTCCTAACCATAAGCATTAATTTTAATAAGTTTGTAAACTCTGTATTTGCCTTCTAAATAAAAAATACATTCGCAAAGATAACTTTTATATTCATAACAAGCAAGAAAAATTAACATTAAATTAATAATAATTTGTAATAAATAACACTTTGTGAAAAAATTGGGATTTTAAGTTATAGAGTGTTACCAAAAGCGGCGTTTTTGATAAATGTTACAAGTTTTTGCCGTGAAAAAATTAAGAAATATTATCGTTTTATATCATTTAAGTTACAAATTATGCCAAATTTGACAATAAAAATGACAAATTATAGTCTTTTTTTCGGCGTTTTATGGTTTGGGCTTGCAAGGCTATTACGAGCCACCTGTTTCCCGATAAGGAAAAGGGTTGATCTCAGAAATACACTTTATGCAAAAGATGCAAACCAAATGAATGTTTATGCAAAACCATGCATTACACCCCATCCGGCATTACAACGCAACGGAAAATGACACAATTGCGACCATAGATGCCACCTTCGCCTACACAATGAGGTTTTCGGCAGACGACATAGCCCTTTTTGGAGAAATTTCGGGCTATATATAATATAAGGTATATCCGCAACAACTACGCAACCTCATCGGGGTCACCATGCCGGCATTGATACCGCCCGTCACACCATGCCATACATATTGATATTTATGCAAAACAGCATCCGCCCCCGCAGTGCATCAGCCTGCCATTTTTCAGGAAAAATGGAAAAAATTAGGATAAAAACGCCTATAATACCCAACAATACCGCAACCCAAAACTCTCTAAAACGCCTTTTTGCCACAACCTCAACAGAGGGCCGCAGCACGGCAACAATAGAACAAAATGTCCTTTTTACTATATTTTTTGACACTATATTGTGTATTTTGACACAAAACCATTATATTTGTGTTGCAAAAAAACTTTGTTTGATGAAAAGAGAGAAACAAATTCTGCCTATCGTCGCACAGGATGAATGGCTACAACCCGTTGCAGACCGCATCGAGGATAGGCACAACCGATACAAGGCTCGCCTGATAGACATCGAGTCGCAGGCCGGCTCAATAGTCGATTACGCCAACGGCCACCACTTCTACGGCTGGCAGTGGGACGACACGTTGCAGGGCTGGTGGTTCCGCGAGTGGCTGCCCGAGGCCTACGATGTCTTTATCTTCGGCGACTTCAACTCTTGGCAACGCACACAGCTACGTCTTGACAAGGGCGAGAATGGCGTGTGGAGCATCTTCCTGCCCGAAGCTATGTATGGCCATCTGTTGCAGCACGGCTCACTCTACAAGCTGCATATTCACGGCAAGAACGGCTGGCACGACCGCATACCCGCCTACGCAAAGCGTGTGGTGCAGGACGATGCCACGAAGAACTATACGGCTCAATTCTGGATTGAGCAGCCCTACGAGTGGCACGACGAGGAGTTCGACATTGCCAATGTTGGCGAGCTGCTCATCTACGAGGCCCACGTCGGCATGGCACAGGAGAAGGAGGGTGTGGGAACATACAACGAGTTCACCGACCTCGTTCTGCCACGCATCAAGGCTGCCGGCTACAACGCCGTACAGCTTATGGCCATAGCCGAGCACCCCTACTACGGGTCGTTTGGCTATCACGTCGCAAACTTCTTTGCTCCCTCGTCGCGTTTTGGTACACCCGAGGAGCTGAAACGCCTCATCGACACGGCTCACGCAATGGGTATAGCCGTGATTATGGATTTGGTACACGCCCACTATGTGAAGAACCTCAACGAGGGCATCGCCTCGCTTGACGGCTCCGACCACCACTACTCAAAGGCGGGCGATGCAGGCTATCAGCAGTATTGGGACTCGATGATTTTCGACTATGGCAAGGGTGGCGTGGAGCACTTCCTGCTCTCGAATGTGAAATACTGGCTGGAGGAGTATCACTTTGACGGTTATCGCTTTGACGGCGTAACCTCGATGCTCTACCACCACCGAGGATATATCGACTTCGATGCTCGCGAGAAGTTCTTTGACGAGGGTGTCGATCTCGACGCTGTGACCTACCTCACGCTGGCAAACCATCTGGTACACGAGCTGAAACCTACGGCTGTGACCATCGCCGAGGATGTGAGTGGTATGCCGGGCAGCTGTTCGCCCATCAAGGATGGCGGTATGGGCTTCGACTACCGTCTGGGTATGGCGATACCCGACTTCTGGATTAAGATGCTGAAGGATACGCCCGACGAGGATTGGAACATCTGGGAGATGTGGAGTGTGCTGACCAACCGACTGCCGAGTGTCCGCACGGTGGCCTATGCCGAGTCACACGACCAGGCTCTGGTGGGCGACAAGACCATTGCGTTCCGCTTGCTGGACAAGCTGATGTACGACTCGATGGACCGCAAGACGGAGAGTATGGTGGTCGATAGAGGTATGGCTCTGCACAAGATGATACGCCTGATAACCATCACTACGGGCGGCGAGGCATATCTTAACTTTATGGGTAACGAGTTCGGACATCCCGAGTGGATTGACTTCCCACGCGAGGGTAACGGCTGGTCATACTCGCACGCACTCCGTCAGTGGTCGCTTGCCGACAACGAGGAGCTGCGTTATGAGTATCTCGCCGAGTTTGACCGTGCGATGATTGCTCTGGTGCGTAATACCCACCTGCTCTCGGACGGCTACCCCTACAACCTGCTGATGGATGAGCAGAACAAGACTATGGTATATTCGCATCGCGACCTTATATTTGTCATCAACTGGCACCCCACCGCCTCGATTCCCAACTACGAGCTGCCTGTGGGAGAGCCGGGCAAGTATGTCTCGATACTCACCACCGAGGAGGCACGCTTCGGCGGCCTGCAACGCCAAAATGTGGGCGAGGAGTTCTTCACCTTCAACTTTGAGTGTGAGGATGGCAGCGTGCAGCCGCGACTGCAAATCTACAACACCTCGCGTTCGGCCATCGTTCTGAAAAGGATTGCCGAGTAACCGAGTGGCAACGTGTTGATATTGTGCGGGTGGGGCATCTCACCCGCATTTTTTTTCGGCAGAGAGAGAGGGTGAAAAGCGGCGGAGAGTTTTCGCAGAAATTTTTCTTCGCCAAAACATCAACAATTATTAAAAATTTTTGTGTTTTATATTTTTTATAGTTACCTTTGTCGCAGATTTGATGGTTGGGTGAGTTCGGACCGAGGGGGAAAGGTTTCAGAGCAGCCCGTTAAGCGACCAATAAAAAGAGATATACCCTTTTTATGATTTAGTTACCCATCAAAAGCGAGCCAGTCTTCAGCCAGTGCGGATTGGCTTTTTTTGTGCCCGTAGGTCAAGGAGGTAACTCTCTTATAACATAGTGAATTTCATGAATTTAGGGAGTTTAAGGATTTGTAGCGAAAGTTCCTTCCTCTCCTATCCAACATCCCTAAACTCCCTAATCACTCTTTCTTTCCCCTACCCTCTCGTAGCCCCCGATGCGGGCGGACATTCGCTAATAATACAAACCTCGTTTTCCGAAGATGGGATAGCCGAAGTTGAAGGTCACATAGCAGTTGTTCCACGACTTCAGGTCGTACTTCGTGGCCGACAGCGAGATAGCTCCCACGCGGGTATGATAGACAAACGACACATCAGCCATATAATACATATACTCATCGGCCACCAGCGGGTCACGCAGCAGTGCATAAAAGCCACCACGCAGGTAGAGATTCTTCACAAGCGAGAAGGTCGGCATAACACCCACTGCGGCGTAGCGGTTGGCATAGAACTGCGGCATAAAAATCATCTTGGCGTGCGGCAGCGGCGAGTAACGCGGTGCGGTGAGAACAGTTGCGTAGGGGTTGCCGAAGTCGGGGTGGTTGGTATAGACCGCTTCGAGGCTATAACCCACAGTAAACCACGACTTTGACCAATTGCTTGGATAGTGTTCCCACTCCAACTTCGCACCCAGCCAGCCACGATGTTCGCCGCAGTGGCTCCTGGTGGCGAAGCTCTCGGCGGTCTGCCACTTATCCCTGCCCCACACTCCTATCAGCGAGGCGGCAAAACGGTTGCCTCGTGTCGGGTAGAGCATCTTATCCAGACTGCTTCGTTCAAAGCCGAGACGAGAGGCGAGATAGCGGAAGCGGTCGCGTGTATGTGTCGCATCGGGCTCATCATAGGGCACCTCATACGATATGAATTTATAGCCGGCATTGACGCCTATCTCCAAGACACTCTTTCGCGATGTGGCAAGACCAAAGGCCACCGATGCAAACGGCTCCAATATCCTCACCTCCAAGTCACTGCGTGAGGGTGTGACGTTGCCGTATGAGCCGTGCAGCGTGGAACGGCGTGACAGATGCAGCGAGTAGTCGAGATAGGTCGGCGTGCGACCCATAAAGACCGTGCGGCCACCCACCTCGGCGATGGTCGAGACGGGTCCGAGAGCAATATCAACCGACGCCGACTGTGCCTGACGACCCATCGAGAGGTAGTCCAGTCCCACATATATCTGGTTGTAGGCCGTCGAGGAGAGGTTTCCTCCGATGGAGAAACGCAACTCGGGCTTGGCAGCCAGGTCGTAGAATATGCCAAAGTCCTGATGCTCGGCATTATAACGCACCTTAGGGAACGACCTCTGCGAGAAGTTATCGGTCGCCATAAGCGTATAGAAATGGTCCTTGACCTCCTCAATGGAGAGCTGCACGCGGTCATTTTCCGTGCGGTTGGCCCTGCGTTCGCGAGGTTTTTCAAAGGCGAGGGTTGTTGCTGCGTAGTGCTCGGCACGCGGCGAGAGTCCCGAAATCTGGCCCTCACCGAAAACCAGCTCCGGCAACGAGCCACGGAACGCCCGACGGCGACACTGCACCTCGCCCACATCGCGGCGTGATGCCAGACGGCTCTGCAGCAGTGACATCTTCGCCATAGCATCCTGATAACCAAGCTCTATGGTCTGCTCCGCCACCGAGAATTCGAGCAGTCCCGACTCCACCTTACGGCCAATAACAAGCCCCTTGCCCTCGGGCAGGGTATAGTCGGTAGGGATGGTCACAAGGGCCATAATCTGCTTCTCCAGACGCGACTCCTGTGTGATGGGTTGCAGGGCTTCGAGGCACTGCGAGCCGATGAGGAAATCGGGGCAGAAATCATCCTCCAACGCACGCCACGGGAAGTTATCGTAACAGCCGCCATCGACCAGCACGCGGCCCTTGTCGTCCTCAACGGGCTGAAACAGCGTGGGATACGACATCGAGGCTCTCACCGCCAGAGCAAGGTCGCCCTCGGCAAAGGCTACGGGCGAGTGGGCGTTGATGTCGGTGGCAACGCAGCGGAACGGCACCATAAGGCGGTCAAAGTCGCCGCCACACGCCGCCGAGGCCGCCGCAAAGAGCTCCACGAGGGCCATATCTATCTGTGCCGTGCTCACCATCGAGTGCGGCAACTGCATTGTCACGCGGTGTTTGTGTTTCAGCGTATCGTACTCCCGCTCGGCATACACCGAGAACATCGTCGGCTTGTCGGGGCGGGTGTTGTAGTGGAATTTGTATTTGTCTTCAATCTGCCCCGATACCCATCTCTCAACGGCTCCCGAGGTGACTATATCACGCATCTCGCCGGTGGTGTAGCCCGCAGCGTAGAGTGCCGCCACGATAGCTCCCATAGATGTTCCCGAGACATAGTCGATGGGGATATTGTTCTGCTCCAGGGCCTCGATGACGCCTATGTGATAGAGTCCGCGAGCACCGCCTCCCGCCAGCACAAGCCCTACCCTGCCCTCGATGGCGGGCAGCGGTACAGGCTCAACCACAGGAGCAACCGCCGGACGACCCGTGATAATGGGTCGGCGTACCTCGATGATAGTGTCCTGCAACGGCTCTGCCCCACCCTCGGCAAAGAGTTTTACGGGAGAAAGCAGCAGGGCTGAAAATATTATTAGCGAAAAAAAGCGAAACGATTTCATATTTTTTAGTACCTTTGTCCGTTATATATACTATAACGTAGCAAATTTAAGAGAAAATATAATAAAAAACAAAATAGCGATGATTGACAAAATTAACGATTTATTGAAGCGTGTAGAGGAGTTCGCACCCAAGGCTGCTGCCGAGGTGGAGGAGTTCCGTATCAAGATTCTTGGCAAGAAGGGCGAGCTGAATGCCCTGATGGAGGAGTTCAAGAGTGTAGCTCCCGAAATGAAACGCGAGCTCGGACAGAAGATTAACGCCCTGAAACAGGCTGCAACACAGCGTGTTAATGACCTCAAAGAGGCGTTGCAGGATGCTGCCGCACAGAAGGCTGTGGCGGTGGATGATATGACCCGTCCGGGTGCTGCCGTAGCCGATGGCACACGCCACCCCATCTCAATTGTCAAGAACCAGATTGTAGAGATTTTCTCTCGTCTTGGCTACACCGTAGCCGAGGGTCCCGAGATTGAGGACGACTGGCACGTATTCTCGGCTCTGAACTTCCCTCTCTCACACCCTGCACGCGATATGCAGGATACATTCTTCGTGGAGAAGGCCTCTAACGAGCCGAATGTCAAGGATTTGCTGCTCCGCACACACACCTCGTCGATTCAGGTGCGTGCCATGGAGCACCAGAAGCCCCCTATCCGCATCATCTGCCCGGGTCGTGTATTCCGTAACGAGGCTATCTCGTATCGTGCCCACTGCATCTTCCATCAGGTGGAGGGTCTTTATATCGACGAGAACGTGTCGTTTGCCGATATGAAGCAGTCTATCCTCTACTTCGCCAAGGAGCTCTTCGGCGAGAGTGCTACTATCCGTATGCGTCCCTCATACTTCCCCTTCACTGAGCCGAGTGCCGAGGTCGATGTATCGTGCAACCTCTGCGGCGGCAAGGGCTGTAATGTCTGCAAGGGTACAGGCTGGTTAGAGATTATGGGTTGCGGTATGGTTGACCCCAACGTGTTGGAGGCCAGCGGCATAGACTCAAAGAAGTATTCGGGCTTCGCCTTTGGTATGGGTGTTGAACGTATCGCTATGTTGAAGTATGGTGTGAAGGACCTGCGTCTTTACTTCGAGAACGATGTTCGCTTCCTGCACCAGTTTGACAGTGCGTTGTAGAAGGCTCATCGATACGATAAAGGAAAACAGAAAACAGCGTAACATATTGACCCTGAACAGAATATACAGACTGACGCTTTCGGCTGCTCTCGCTATGCTCTTCATTGCGGGCATCGCCCTGCCGACTATGTCCTCTGTTCAGCGACCCTCCACGGCCGATACTCTCTCGGCTCACCGGTTTGTCGTTCCCGATTCGTTGCAACCCCGCTACCTCTATGCCGATGGTGTGAAGAAGTATATCATCGCACAGGACACCATCAAGGCCGAGAGCCTCTTCTGCGAGGTGCTGGCTCTGGACTCGGCACACGCCCCGTCACTCTATCAGCTGGCGACAATCTACCTCGGACGCGACAACGCCCGGGCATTCGACTATGCCCGCCGAGCATACGAGCAGGATACGATGAACAACTGGTACACATCGCTTTACGGTCACACGCTGATATACAACAATCGCCTGCCGGAGGCCCTCAGAGTCTATCGCCGTCTGCTTGACATCGACCCTGCGAATCAGGACAACTACCGCATACTTGCCATACTCTATCAGCAGAGTCAGCAACCCTATGCGGCTATATCCGTTTTGGACTCTGCCGACACACACTTCGGCAAGACGCCCTACCTCAGCGAGATGAAGCAGCACCTGCTGCTCTCGACTCACCAGTACGACCGAGCCATCGAGGAGGCACAGCAGGCTGTCGATATCGCCCCCTATGATCAGCAGAGCCGCCTTACGCTGGGCAAGACCTATGCCGCTGCGGGCCGCGACTCGCTGGCGAGGGTTACGATGCACGAGGCCTACAAGATGGACTCTACCTCGGTGGAGGCCCTGCTGGAGTACAGCGAGTTCCTGCGTAAGCAGAACGATGTGTCGGGCTATCTCGGCATTATGCAGCTTCTGTTCCGTCATCCGGAGTATCCGCTGCACGGAAAGCTCGAGATGCTGTCGCGTTATATGAACTTCCGCGAGATGTATGCCGACAACTACTACACCATAGGCAACCTCGCACTCATTCTGCACTCACTCTACCCCACCGAGAAACGCGTCGTCGATCTCTATGGCGAGCATCTGCTGGCGGGAGGATATGTCGAGCCGGCACTCCTGCTCTTCAAGGAGCATCTCTCGGACGAGCCGCCGCAATTAGACTACTATATGGCGGTCATCGACCTCGAAGAGTATCAGAATCGCCCCGACTCGGTCGATGTGTATGTGGCCAAGGCTATGACTCTGTTTGAGGGCAAGCCCGAGCTCTACATCCGCAAGGCAAACCGCCAGTACATCAAGGGCGACCTGCACGGGGCTGTCAGCTCCTTTGAGGAGGCTCTCACCTACGCCCAGAACGACACTATGCGAGGCGAGGTGTGGGGTTTCATAGGCGACACCTATCACCAGATAGCCGAGCAGAGGGCTCTTCGTGATGCGGAGAAGAAGGCCCACCACGAGGCAGACTCTCTGACGGAGGCAAAACGCAAGCTCTACCCCATACGCATAAGCGAGAAGAAGGCCATGCAACGCTGCTACGAGGCATACGAGAAGTCGCTGTCGCTGCACGCCGAGAACGCCTCGGTGCTGAACAACTACGCCTACTTCCTCTCCGAGGAGCATCGCGACCTGGAACGGGCCCTCACGATGTCGTCGCAGGCGATACATCTGGAACAGAACAACGCCACCTTCCTCGACACCTATGCGTGGATACTGCACCTGCTGGGCCGCAACGAGGAGGCACAGACATATATGCGTCGTGCTTTGTCGTTAGACGACACGAAGAGCCCCGAGCTGCCGCTGCACTATGGCGACATACTCTATGCTCTGGGCAACAAATTTATGGCCAAGACCTATTGGCAGAAGGCTTTGCAGCTGGGTGCCGACAAGGGGCGTATTGAACAACGAATGAAGCTGATAGAGTAGGGTATGATGCGACTTTTCAAGATATTGTTCTCTCTTTTTGTGCTACTCGGCGTGGCACCCGCCACTGTCGTGGCACAGAAGACCGAGCAGAGCCGCATAGCCGAGCAGAAGCGTATCATCGCCGACCTGGAACGTCAAGTGGCGGAGGATGAACGAGCCATTTCGGCTATCAAGAAGGATAAATCGACAGCACAGCAGAGGGTGAAGGCCATCACGCGACAGATAAACGCCCGCAACCAGCTGCTCAACCGCACACGCCGCCAGATAAACTCCATTGAGGAGGATATCACGCTGAACAACAAGCGATTGAAGGAGTCGCAGGAGAGGCTCCAATACGAGAAGGAGAGATACTCCGAGATGGTGCGTGAGGCGTACCGCAACCACAATCAGAACAACTACGTAACCTACATACTCGCATCGAAGGACTTCTCCGATGCCGCCCGCCGCATAGCCAACATCAGGGCTGTGGCCGAGTTGCGTGTGGCCCGCATGCAGCGTATCGACTCGCTGAACCGTGCCATCCAGCAGCAGCAGGATACCCTCTCGACACGCCGTCAGGAGCTTGACGACGAGAAGCGTAGGGCGGAGCAGCAGCGTCAGAAGCTACAGCAGGATGTGTCGTCTGCAAAGAAGACTATGTCGCAGCTCTCGAAGAAGGAGCAGGCCGCTCTGCGTGAGAAGATGCAGACCGAGGAGAGGCTCGATGCCGCCATCGCCGAACTGCGTAAGCTGACGAAGGGCAACAAGGAGGGTGCTTCGTTCTCGCGTACGACCTCGAACCTCAATCTGCCGCTTGTGGGCGGTACGGTAAGGAAGTACAAGGGAAATATGGCGGAGATTGTCGGACGGGCAGGTGCTGCCGTAAGGTCAATCTACGAGGGTAAGGTTGTGGATGTTCGCCGAAATCGTATTTCGGGCAAATACGATGTTTTTGTGGCTCACGGCGAGTATATAACCTCCTATGCCAACCTCGATGCGGTAAGCGTCGAGAAGGGCCAGAAAGTGGCAAAAAACGGCACTCTCGGAGAGGTGGGTGCTTCGGTCAATCTGAACACCATGGAGACCGAGTACAAGATGGTGTTCGGAATCTACTCGCCCAACCCCAAAGAGGAGATGCGAGCATCGGATTGTTTCCGCAAGAAATAGAAAAATTATATATGGTACGTTATTACACTGATGATTGTGCCTATCGTCTGCACAACAAACGCCTTATAGCCAAATGGTTACGGGCGGTTGCCGAGGCCGAAGGCTACACGCTTGGCGATGTTACATACATATTCTGTTCGTCGGCGGTACACCGCAAGATGAACATCGATTTCATCGGTCACGACTACTTTACCGATGTCATCACCTTCGATTACAGCGACCGACGGGGTAGTGGGGTAGTCGCGGGCGATGTATTTATAGATGTGGAGACGGTGAGGGATAACGCACGCATATATGGAGCTACGGCACGTCAGGAGATGCGTAGGGTAGTGGTGCACGGCCTGCTGCACCTCTGCGGACAGAAGGACAAGACGCCCCGCACCGAAAAGCAGATGCACCGCAAGGAGGATAAGTATCTGGCTCTGCTTGACGAAATGGCACAGGAACAGGAGAATTAAACAATATGGCTTTGAGTCAGAAAAATAACGACCTCTACGACTACGACATTATCGTCGTGGGAGCCGGTCACGCAGGATGTGAGGCGGCTTCGGCGGCGGCACGTCTTGGCTCACGCACGCTGCTCCTGACGATGGATATGACCAAGATAGCCTCAATGTCATGCAACCCCGCCGTTGGAGGTGTTGCCAAAGGTCAGATTGTCAGAGAGATAGACGCTTTGGGCGGAAAGATGGGAGTCATCACCGACCGCTCCACGATACAGTTCCGTATGCTCAATAGGTCGAAGGGTGCGGCGATGTGGAGTCCGCGAGCACAGTGCGACAAGGAGCTCTTCTCGCAGCTGTGGCGACGGGAGTTGGAGAATACCGACAACCTCTTCATCTGGCAGGATGCGGCCGATGGTCTTTTGTTTGATACTACGGGCCAACAGCCTCGCATTGTGGGAGTTACGACGCGTATGGGTGTGACGTTCCACGCCCGAGCCGTCATTCTCACCTCCGGCACATTCCTCGGAGGTCTTATGCACTGCGGAGCCAGCAACGCCGAGGGAGGTCGTGCGGGTGACGCCGCCTCACACGGCATAACGGAGGCCCTTGTGGCTCTCGGCTTTGAGGCGGGACGTATGAAAACGGGCACTCCGGCACGCATCGACGGCCGCACGATAGACTTTTCACAATTAGAGATTCAAGAGGGCGACGCGAAGCCTTCAAAGTTCTCGTTCTCGGCTGATACTGAGGCGGTTACGGAGCAGAAGCCCTGTTATTTGGTCTATACCTCGCCCGAGGTACACGCCACCTTGCGTGAGGGTTTTCACCTCTCGCCACTCTTCAATGGCACGATTCACGGCATAGGGCCGCGTTACTGTCCGAGCATCGAGGACAAGCTGCGTACCTTTGCCGACAAGGAGCAGCACCAGCTATTCCTTGAACCCGAGGGTCGCAACACCAACGAATATTACATCAACGGCTTCTCGTCGTCGCTGCCACAGGAGGTACAGCTCGCAGCCCTCAGAAAAATCAAAGGCTTGGAGCAGGCTCACGTCTATCGCCCCGGCTATGCCATTGAGTATGATTACTTCCCACCCACGCAGCTGCGTCACTCGATGGAGACCAAGCTGGTGGAAAACCTCTACTTTGCGGGTCAGATAAACGGCACTACGGGCTACGAGGAGGCCGCCGCACAGGGTCTTATGGCGGGAATAAACTCGCATCGCAAGTTGCAGGGTCTTTCGCCCATCATATTGCAACGCGACGAGGCGTATATAGGCGTGCTGATTGACGACCTTGTGACGAAAGGAGTCGATGAGCCGTATCGTATGTTCACCTCGCGTGCCGAGTATCGCATACTGCTCCGACAGGATAATGCCGACCTGCGACTTACGCCAAAAGGCCGCGAAATTGGTCTTGTGTCGGATAAAAACTGGGAAAAATTCACCGAAAAAAAATCACTCGTATTTTCGCTTATTTCGTTTGCTCACGAGCAGAGTATCAAAATCTCGGAAATTGAAGGCTATCTGAAAACGCACAATTTTGAGCCTTTGAAGCAGGGTAGTAAGCTCTATTCACTCATCGCACGCAACGAATTTTCGCTTTTGGATATGGCCCGCGAAGTGCCGCGACTCAAACGATTTGTCGAGGAGCAGGGCATAACCGACGATGTTTTGGAGCAGGCCGAGATACAGATTAAGTACAAAGGTTACATAGAACGCGAGAAGCTGTTGGCCGAAAAGTTGCATCGTTTAGAGAATATAATCATTCCCGAGGGGTTTGATTTTATGGCGATGAATGCCCTGACCATCGAGGCACGCCAGAAGCTGACGAAGATTCGTCCGCAGACGATAGGGCAGGCTTCGCGTATTCCGGGCGTCAGCCCCGCCGATATAAACGTGCTGCTGATAAAGTTCGGAAGATAGTTTTGAATTAAATAAAATCCCACTTTTTTGAGTGGGATTTTATTTTTGTTCCACGTGGAACAAAAAAAATAGGGCTGAATAAATCAGCCCTATTTTTATGAATATCAACAACTTACTCTACAACCAAAGTCCAGCCGAACTTATCCTCTACACGGCCGTACTGGATATCCTGCAAGCGGTTATACAACTCAATACAAGTCTTACCAACCTCTGTACCATAGGTTACCGTAGTGCCATTATCGAGGTCAAATACCGACTCAATAGGCGAGATAACAGCCGCTGTTCCGCAGGCACCAGCCTCCTCAAATGTAGGCAACTCCGATACGGGAATAGGACGCTGCTCAACCTTCAAGCCCATATCCTCAGCCAAAGTACGCAGACTCTTGTTGGTGATTGAGGGCAAGATTGAGGGTGAAACCGGTGTTACATAGGTACCATTCTTGATACCAAAGAAGTTGGCAGCACCGCACTCCTCAATATAGTTATGCTCGGCAGCATCGACATACAACACATTTGAATAACCCAAATCGTGTGCCTTCTGACCCGACTTGATGCTGGCTGCATAGTTACCACCCACCTTCACATCGCCTGTTCCACGTGGAGCAGCACGGTCCTGTTCGCGGTCGATAACCACCTTGATAGTCTTCATACCACCCTTGAAATATGGTCCTACGGGCGAGCAGAAGATAATCAACATAGCCTCAGGAGAGGACTTTACACCAAGACCCACCTTTGTACCGATGAGGGTAGGGCGGAGATAGAGTGAAGCTCCCGACTCATAGGGAGGTACATAGTCGATGTTACGACGAACAACCTCGCAGCAAGCCTCAATAAAGAGTTCAACGGGAGGCTCGGGCAAGCAGAGCTTACGAGCCGAAGCCTGCAAGCGTTTGCCATTCTCCTCGGGACGGAAAAGGCGTACCTTACCATCAGCACCACGGAAAGCCTTCATACCCTCGAAAGCCTCCAAGCCATAATGCAGACAAGAAGTTGCCATATGCATAGGAATATACTCGTCAGAGGTGTATTCCAGCGGGCTCCACTCGCCGTCCTTAAATGTTGTACGGGCATTCACATCTGAGCCGTAATAGTCAAAACCCAAAGATTTCCAATCTAAGTTTTTCATTATCAGTTAGTTTTATTTGCAATAAAAGTTTATAAGGTTCGTTTTATTTTGGCATTAGGTTGTAGTATATTGCAAAAACTATCCTACAATTGCACCATTATTTGTCTTATGTTCGGGGGCGAGCAGCTCCAACTTACCCGACGCATCCTCCGCCATAAGAATCATACCATTCGAGGTTATACCCTTCAACTCGCGTGGAGCAAGGTTTACAAGCACCAACACCTGACGGCCCACAAGCTCCTCGGGAGTGAAGTGCTCGGCAATACCCGACACAATGGTACGCTTATCGATTCCCGTATCGACAGTCAGCTTCAACAGCTTCTTCGTCTTGGCAACCTTCTCGGCCTCCAGGATTGTCGATACGCGTATATCCATCTTCTGGAAGTCGTCATACGAGCACTCATCCTTCTGGTCGGTAACGTGCTCGGCAGCGGCAGCAGCGGCGTTGGCAGCCTTGATATCGGCTAACTTCTTCAACTGTGCCTCGATGACATCATCCTCAATCTTCTCAAACAAAAGCTCCGGCTTGCCAATCTCGTGGCCCGCCTCAACCAAATCCATAGCACCCAGACGATTCCAACTCAAATTATTGATATTCAACATTTTGAGTATCTTTTCGGCAGTGAACGGCATAAACGGCTCAATAGCCACAGCCACATTTGCCGTAATCTGCAAAGCTATGTTCAAAATGGTCTTCACGCGTTCGGGGTCGGTCTTGACAACCTTCCACGGCTCGGTGTCGGCCAGATACTTGTTTCCTATGCGGGCGAAGTTCATAGCATCCTTCAATGCCTCGCGGAAGCGATAAGACTCGATATTTGCCTCCAAAGAGCCTCTAATTCCGCTTAACTCCTCGATGGTGGCACTGTCATACTCCGTGAGCTCTCCAAGCGAAGGAACGGCCCCATTATAATATTTCTGCGTAAGCACCAAAGCACGATTGACAAAGTTACCGAGGATAGCCACCAGCTCGTTGTTGTTGCGAGCCTGATAATCCTTCCACGTAAAGTCGTTATCCTTCGTCTCGGGTGCGTTTGCACACAGCACATAACGCAACACATCCTCCTTGCCGGGGAACTCGTCGAGGTACTCGTGCAACCACACAGCCCAGTTCTTCGAGGTCGAAATCTTGTCGCCCTCTAAGTTCAGGAACTCGTTTGCGGGGACATTTTCGGGCAGGATATACTCGCCGTGAGCCTTCAGCATAGATGGGAATACGATGCAGTGGAATACGATGTTATCCTTACCGATGAAGTGCACCATCTTGGTATCCTCACTCTTCCAGTATTTCTCCCAGTCGGGTGTAAGGTCCTTTGTAGCAGATATATAGCCGATAGGAGCATCAAACCATACATACAACACCTTACCCTCGGCTCCCTCAACCGGCACGGGGATACCCCAGTCCAGGTCGCGGCTTACGGCACGTGGCTGCAAGCCCAGGTCGAGCCACGACTTACACTGTCCATAGACGTTTGACTTCCACTCCTTGTGGCCCTCCAATATCCACTCACGCAGGAAGCCGTCGTACTCGTTCAGCGGCAGATACCAATGCGATGTCGCTTTCTTCACGGGCACAGCACCCGACACGGTTGAGTGTGGGTTGATAAGCTCGTCGGGCGAGAGTGTAGAGCCACACTTCTCGCACTGGTCACCATAGGCACCCTCACTCTGGCAGTGGGGGCAGGTACCCACGATGTAGCGGTCGGCAAGGAAGGTCTTTGCCTCCTCGTCGTAGTACTGCTCCGAGGTCTGCTCGATGAACTTACCCTCGTCGTAGAGCTTGCGGAAGAACTCCGACGCTGTCACGCGGTGTGTGGGTGACGATGTACGCGAATATATATCGAACGACATACCCAGACGCTTAAAAGCATCCTTGATAATCTCGTGATAGCGGTCCACCACCTGCTGCGGAGTGATACCCTCCTTGCGGGCTTTGATAGTGATGGGCACGCCGTGCTCGTCGCTACCGCATACAGAGATCACATCGTGACCATTCAGACGCAGATAGCGGGCATAGATGTCGGAAGGCACATATACACCTGCCAGGTGGCCGATATGTACAGGGCCATTGGCATAGGGAAGTGCTGAAGTTATAAGATAACGTTTGAACTCTCTTTTTGACATAGGTATATAACATTTCTAATATGAAACAAAAATACAATATTTTATTTCTATTAGGAAACTTTTCGGGAAAAATAATTTTAATTATTCGGAATTATATAGATTAATGTTGTTAAAAGTCATTCTGAGCATTTGTTTCGTGGCTTTTTTCAGCAACAAGTCTCTCACAGTCGGCAAGCCTCCCTCAGAGTGGGTATATGAAAAAGGAATAGTGCGACAGATATATCCAAAAAAAAATACGGTAGGCGTATAACTACACCCCCGTAAGGGCCGTGCCGCAGCACAGCAGAGTCTCTCGACTTGTTGCAAAGATAACCAAAAAAAATGAATTTGCAATAACTAAAAGCTAAGATTTGGAAAAATAAAAAATAATAGAGATATCTACGCAGAGCATACAGAGTGACGAAGACAAATGCGTGAGAATCTATTTTTTAGCAACAAGCCTAAACGATATAAGTCCGTACTCTCTTACCACCTTTTGGTGGCAAAAGGTGGAGCCAAAACCACTGCGAGAAGTGTTGTCGGGGCATAATATGAGGTTATGCTAAAATGGATGCAAGCACTTTTACTTCGTGAAAAGGTCTCCATTTTTTAACGCACAACCCCATATTCTGCCTCTCTCCGCCACCACTTCGGTCGCAGAGAGTTTTTCCGTACGACCATACTTTATTACTCTTTTATAGTGAGTTTAGAGAATTTAGGGAATTTAGGGACTCCTTAAACTCCCTAATTTCCTTAACTTCCCTAATCTCCTAATAATCGTCACTCTGAGGAGGGCAACGCCCGACGTGAGAGTCTTTTATTGTGTCGAGGGTATTTCTCTCTTTACCACCTTTTGGTGGCAAAAGGTGGAGCCAAAACCACTGCGAGATAACTTTTTGGGAATAACCCACTTACCTCGGTAAAACAGACGCATAGCGATTTTACTGCGTGAAAATTTCTCTGTTTTTTAACCCTCAGTAAGTGGCTTATCCTTATTCCAAAAAGTCATCGGTCGCAGAGAGTTTTTCCATACGACCATACTTTATTACTCTTTTAGAGAATTTAGGGAATTTAGGGACTACGCAAAAGCATACTT
>JAFNXQ010000019.1 GCA_017383445.1 Alistipes sp. | reverse complement strand
ATTTGCCCAACCAAATGAAGCCATTGTCTTTTCAGCAACAACTTCAGTACCGCCACCTACGGTAACGCCACCTTGGCTAACCTCAATTACCTGCGACAAATCACCTGAGATAACAGTAATTTTACCATTGATAGAATCTGGTGTTGTATTCTCCTTAGCGATAATTGTCAACTTACCATCAGCATACTGTGCCTCAAACTGAGCATTGTCAGATGAAACTGTAATATCAGATGTCAAGTTATAAGCTGCAACATCAATAACCTGCTCGCCACCATTCGAGTTAAATGTTGTAGCAGTCTTAGAGAATGACCAGAATGCACGAGTACCAGGAGATACGAGCTCTACGAACCAAGCATTCGTACCCTGAGGAGTACCGTTGAAATCAGTGCGGATAGTCTTAATAACGATATCGTCACCAAGCTTCGCACCTGATGTCGCCCAATACTTGTTAGTCTTACCATCGGGGCTCATCAAACCGTAGATGTAAACAGTACCAGTGTCGTCAGTCAAATCGAAGTTACCATACTGTGTATTTGCAACAGAGGTGATAGTACCCTTCAATGTGTACATAGGAGCAGTTGCACTATCATCCTTTGGAGCAGCCAAGAACTCGGCTACAGTTGTGTAAACAACACCTGGCTCCTCACCCTCAACAGTGAAAGTAAGGTCAGAGTTGCCCTCGCGGTAGATCATTGTCTGAAGAGCATCGGTAGGAGCTGTGAAGACCAGACGATCTGAGCCATAAGCAGCATTTACAAATGTGTGGTAACCTACCTTGTACTTAACAGTCCAAACACCTGCCTCAAACTCAGGAGCAGTCTTGGTAGCCTCAGCAGCACCATCCCACTTCCAAGCTGTGTAAGCACCTGCGATATTGTTCTTCAACTTCTTCTCGTTGTAAGACAATGCGAGGTTTGCACCGGGATATGAATCGAGGTATGTACCCTTTGCTGTGTGTGCAGGAGTAGCAGCACCATCCTTGTAGAAGTAGATCTCTGCCTCCAAAGCGGCACCGTAGATGTGAAGGTTATCCTTCTTTGTTGCCTGCTCATTAACCTCAGCGTTTGCCAATGTCAAAACGCCATCAGCCAATGTTACAACGGGCTCGGGACGGTTTGTCAAAGTGTAAACCTGAATCTCGGCAGTCTCCTTTGATGTAAGAACAGCGTTCTCGGCATCGTAAGCAGTTACAGTGAACTTATACTTGTTAGCAGCTGTCAAAGTGTTCTCAGGAATAGTGAACTCAGTAGCTGAGATAGCACCTGACTCGTAGCCTGTAGTTGCAACCTTGTAAGAAGCAGCACCAGAAACCTCGTTCCAGGTAAGCTTTGCGTTCTGATAGCCAGCGGCAGCAGCCTCAAGCTTTGTGAACTCGGCAGGAGCCACAACAGATGCAGTCCACTCACCAGTCTTAACGATACGCTTAGCGTTTGAACCGTCGAACAATACGTCAGCAGAGCCATTTGCGAAGTAAACGTAAGTAGCACCCTCCTCGTTCTCCTGCGGAACGAATGAGCCATTGTTGGTAGCCCAAGTACCATTCTTGTTTACTGCGTACTCGATTGAATACTTAACTGTGTAGTCACCGGCTGCGATAGCGTGAGTATTAACCTCCTTGCCCTCGTCATTCCAAGTCCAATCCTTACGATTGTCCATAGCGTTCAAAGCCCAACGCTTGTAACCAGCCCAAGCATTAAGAGTAACATCCTGAGTCTTGTTTACCAATGTGTAAACCTTCTCCTCGCCCTTGTAGAACTCCAATGTACCACCTACATAAGCGTAGTTCTTCTCAACCAAGTTACCTACAACAACCTGATAGCCAGCATCAACCTTATTCAGGTTAAGCTCGGGAGCCTCGTAGTTGAACATTGTGAAGACCTCAGCAGAAACCTCATCCTTGGCGATAGTAACCTCGTCATCGTTCAAAGCTGTAACTACGAAATCGTATGTGTGAGCATCGTTCAAAGTCTCAGCTGCAATAGTGTACTCGGTAGCGTCACCGGCAACCTCTACCAACTGCTCCTCACCTGCTACGGTGTAAGCAATCTGGATAGCAGAAGCACCCTCAACAGCACCCCAAGTCAACTTCGCACCCTGATACAAACCAGCTACATCAGCCTTAACCTCCATCTTGGCAACAGGATTTGCATTACCGATAGTTGCCTCGATCTTACCAGACTTCTTAACACGGTAAGGAACGCCTGATGATACCCAGAGAACATCGCTTGTACCACCAGCGAAATGAACGAACTTGGTAGTCTCGTCTTTTGCCTCCTGTACGGTAAAGTTACCGTTGCTCTCGGCGTTAGACCACTTACCATTCTTATTGATGACGTAATCCCACTCCCACTCAACGGTGTAGTGACCGTCCTCGATAGCGTGAGTATTAACCTCATTAGCCTCCTCTGTGCCGTTTACAGTCCACTTCCAATCCTTACGATTGTCCATAGCGTTCAAAGCCCAACGCTTGTAACCAGCCCAAGCAGCGATAGTTGGGTCACCGGTGTTGTTCTTCAATACATAAACAACCTCGCCGTCCTTCTTCAAAGTAACGGTAGCACCACCAGCGTAAGCGTAGTTCAACTGCACAAGGTTAGAAGCTACAACCTGATAGCCACCCTCAACCTCGTTGAAGTTGATAACAGGCTCAGTGTAGTTGCACATTGTGAAGATCTCAACATCCTCGGTAGTAGCCGATGAAATAGCAACATCGTCAGCACCGTAAGCTGTTACAGAGAACTGATACTTGTTAGCATCCTTCAAAGTCTCAGGCTCGATTACATACTCGGTAGCCTCGATCTTCTTCTCGATCTTTGTTGCACCGTAAGCAACCTTATAGTAAGCAGCACCTGCAACCTCGTTCCAAGAGAGCTTTGCACCCTGATAGCCCTGAGCAGCAGCAATTACAGAGATCTCGGCAGTAGCAGCCTCGGTAGTGAATGAGTATGTACCCTCAAGAGTACGAGTACCAAACGCCTCGTCGCTGTCGCTGTTCATCAAAATCTTCTTGTAGTAGAAGATTGTCTCGGTATTACCAGCATTCTCTGCGTCGAAAATGATAGGCCATACCTGCAACTTATAACGAATCTCGTACTCAGTACCATACTTCAAGCCAGAGAATACGTCAGCGTTACCACCTGTGAACTCAGGAGTACAACCATCATCGTAGTCGCTGTTAGAAACAGAGATATCCTGACCTGCATTGAGGTAACCGCGAGAGATCCAACCCTTATAAGTGATAGTCTCGTCCTTGCTGTTCTTTGTTACATCGTTCTCGAATACGGGAGTATTGCTACCCTTCTCATATACGTTGAACGCAAACTTCCAAGTACCATACTGCTTTGTAGAGAAACCAGTTGAGTTGAGCTTCCAGCCACCGTTCTCGGCATCGTACTTAACATCGAATGTTGCAGCACCAGCCTCAGGCAATGTATAAACCTCAACCTCTGCATTCTCCTCTGCGAGCAACTCCTCACCAGAGTAAACCTTAACGTTGATAGTAGCGGGAGAAGTAGTAAGGCCATCAACAACATAAGAACCTACAAAATTCTCATCTACAGTCCACTTGTTCTCGCCATCGGCTGTAACCTCAACACCGTTGATAACAACCTTTGAAATCTTGTAAGCACCTGTGTGGTTCCAAGAGATCTTCGCACCCTGGTAGATACCGTTTACAGACTTCAAACCAGCCCAGTCACCATAGTTCTGCCAGCCATTGTTAAAGTCGTTACGAACAAATGTTGTGTTATCATCAACATCAGCAACAAGCTTCATATCGTACTCTGCCAAATCACCTGTAAGCACGGGAGCTACAACAGCAGGAGCAGCCATAGAAGAGTGAGCATCAAGCATATCCTGTGAAGTGATTGTCACAATCTTAGGATCGCAGTGTGCATAGTTCCAGTGATTCAGGTAGCGATAAGTATAACCCTCGGCAGCAACGTGCATATAGGTCTTATCGTTAGCATCCTCAATATTCTGAACACGATACTTAATCTCACCATTCTCGTCCAATACATAATCACGCAAGATACGAGCATCGTGAGTCATACCAGTTGGGTTCTCGGGATCGAGAGCAGGAGTAAAGATACCTGTTGCAGGATCGTAATCCAACGGAGCAGCCTCGCCCATCTCGGCAGAGTTCAATACCGGCATATAGTCGATTGTGTACTCAACAGAGTACTCATTGCCAGCCTCAAACATAGTAGCATCAACAATCCAAGAAGCATTTACCAATGCAGGATTCTGTGCAACACCTACCTCAGCAGTAGCACCCTCGGCAACAACATTGCTACCGTTCTTGATAGCCCAAGAGAGCTTCTTAGCATATGCACGAGCAGCAGAGATGTGCTTTGCAGTGAATGTATAGGTAGAACCATCGGCGTTATCAACCAACGCAAATACGGGCTGATGATCAAGAATATCGTCGTGAGCTGCCTGTACAGAGTAAGCATAAGTGTAGTACTGACCCATAGCGATAAGACGATCGAACTCGTCATAAGCCTCAGCCTTAACGTATGCAGGATAAGTAGCACAGTCAAGACGATAGGTAAGAGTACCATTCCACTGATCGCGGTAGTTTTCACACAATGCAGTTACAACGCTGTTGTTTACAGTCTGATCAAGCCACTCCTTTGAATCCCAAGCAAGCTCCTTCTCAACCTCAATCTTATCAGGTGCAGAACCGCTGTACATCTTATACTTAACGGCCTTCACGGGATAGTTACCTTCAGCATCGGGAGTCTTGTGATAGATCAAAGGCAAGGTCATAAGAACCTTCTCGTACTTGGCGTGCTGGCTATCACCACCCCAGAAGTGGATAACCATAGGCTCAACCTCTGCCTCAGCAGACAAGCCCTCGGCTGCACCCTCAACGCTTGCAGGCTCATCACCCATATCGAGAATGCTCTCGTAGGTGTAAATGCCCTCAGCTACAGTACCACCAAGTGCAGGATAAGCATAGAGTGTGTAAGCGACTGAATACTTATCAGCCTCATCCAAAGCACCATCGATAGGCAAATCTACGCTTGTAAGAGTAGAGTTCTTGGCGTCGATGTTAGCGAACAACTCCTCGTCGATAACATTCTCACCGCTGGCAACAACAGTACCGTCGCTGCTCTTCAACTCCCAATCGATACCATAATATACGTTGGTAGCACCAGAAAGGTTAGATGCACTCAAAACGAAACCGATTGACTTCTCGATAATCTCGAATGAAGGCATCTCGATACCTGTAAGGGTATAAACCTTAACACCGTCAAGTGCAGTACCATTCTTCTGTGTACCGTAGTCGTTCTTTGTCAAAACCTCGAAGTTGTAAACCTGCTCCTCGAGACCCTCGACAACAAACTCCTCGATAGGCCAAGCATCGTAATCATCGGGATCAACAGTGATCTCAGCACTCTCGCCACCCTCGGCACGATACTTAATAACAAAACCTGTGAGCTCGAACTCCTCCTCAGGATTTGTCCAAGTCAAGGTAGCCTCCTGATAACCATTCAGCTCATAAGCCAAATTGGTTACAGAACCCGGCAACTCGGTAGGACCCTGTGGTCCAGGCTCTGGTCCCGGTGGGGTTACTGGCGGCTCTTTCTTACAAGCCGAAAATCCCAATGCCAATGTAAGCACAAGGATCAATGACCATAATTTTTTCATAGTAGTAGAAAATTAAGTTAATAAAAAATTGTTGTATATAAAATTGTATAATTCTGTAATCACAACAAATCGCAACAATGGAGAGCAGCTCACCAGAGCCACACTCCATCATTGCTGTTAAGACTATATATTCTCATCTTCGCCTTCAATCTCCTCGTCCTCCTCGGGTGGAAGCTCCTCGCCCTCGATACCATAGAGGAACAACTCAGAGATAGCAGGAATAGAGGTATTTACGCCAGCATAATCCTTCATTACGCGGATACGAACATAGCGGCAACGCTTGGTCTTCAACGCCATCTCCGCATCGTCGAAGAGGCGGATTGTCAAACCGTTGATATATTTATCGTCGTATCCGACATTCTTCAATTCGATGTTAGAATATGTGCCAATCTTCTCCCAGCCTTCGAGAATACCATCCTCGGGATCGTCATCATCGCTAACCCACAACTCATAGATACCGGGGCCGGCCAGACCGTCGAGGCCCTCTCGTGCGAAGCACATACCGATACGATTGAGCATCACATCCATACCGAGGTCAAAGAACAGCGAGTAAGGATACTCCGCCTCGGCAGCACGCCAGTATGAATCCATATAGGTTTCACGACCAGTATCGGGGTCTGTTGGCATTGCCTCATCCCACATACGTTCGTAGTAGTATGTCTGCCACTTGGTAGGATCGGGATGCATATAGTATGATGCAGGCATAAAGTCCTTCTCGTAGAGGTGAGGATACTCCTCCTTCGGATAGTCATCATTCAAACGCTTCTCGTTGATGACGCCTTCCAAACCATCCCAATAGATACCGAAGAGTGCAAAAGGAACATCGGGATCCTCCTTTGGAGGCTCGATAAACTGCCAGTAGTCCTTCGAGATAGAGTGAGAATCAGAGTTCTCAACCTGCCAGCCAAGCTCCTCAACTTTTACACTCTGTGTGTCGGTGAACTTCAATACATCAATACAAATCTTATCATAGTAGAAACCATTTGCCAACTTATCCTTATATACACAAGGGAAGAAGTGGTAGGTATATTCGAAGGTGTATTTATCGTTGTTATTAAAGCCCTCTGTCTCAACCCAAGAGTCTGAAACCTCCATACAGGTTGATTGCGACATACTCAAATCCAACTCATAGTCTGACATCTCCAAATCCTCCTTGACAGGCTCCTCACGACGGTCATAGTAGCCACTTGCTACCTCGTTGCCTTTGGCATCCTTGGCAACCCAGTCGATACGAACAAAGAAGTTGATGATACCTGACAAAGACTTGGCAACCACACGGTGGCCTTTCAGCTTGGCATCAGTCTTCGCGTTATCATAAACAGAGAACAACGGACGATCGACATTGCCGAAATCAGCACCGAGCATAGTCTCCGAGAAGACCTCGGCAGAGGCCTGATTCTTCAACGAAGGATAGTCGTTGTGATCCAACGTACAGATAGTGAAGTTGTAAGTGTTATACTTATCAAGATTCTCTATCATGTACTGACAGTGAAGATACTCCATCTCTGTGTTAAGGTCCACAAAGTAAGATACCGTATCAACGATAGAGTTAAACACATCATCTTCGCTGAGTGTAACACTCTCCAAATCCTTACCCAAGCCATACTCAACGCGTACTTTCTTTGAGATAGGGTCAATGGGGTGATACCAATCAATCATAACTCTCTCAAAACCAGAATAAACCTTAAACTCCGGAATCTTGGCAGAGGTGATTGACGGATCCTGCCAATACTTCTTATGCAACCAGTCCATATTCTCGCAAGAGGCTAATCCCACGAAGAGCAATATGGCCGGTATTATATATTTCAACTGTTTCATAGTTATATATTTATTAGTCGGGTTACTATTTACTCTTCAACCTCTTTACCCATCAGTGCAATCTCTGCCAGACGCCCAGATGCCCAGTATCGACCTCCTGCTGCGGGTGGCCAGTCAGACACACCTACAAAACGCCAATAGCGGAACGTACGAGAGAACTTCGGGTTATCCTCGTCAATCAAGAACTCAGTACCCTCCTCAAACTCCTTCTGCATATCGATATCGTTTGAAGGAACGCGGAATGTATATCTTCCGATAAGTACCCATCCGTTTGATGTCGATTCGGGGTCTGAAATCAACTCTGAAAGCAATCCATCCCCCGGATTCGGGTCATTGCTACCCCAGAACTCAAATGTCTTGCAACCACCAGAGTTCGCACCAAAGTGTGAACCACCTACCTGCCAGATGCGGAAACGGCTGAGCTGAACCTGACGGCCCATATCGATAAAGTAGCACCAAGGCCAATCAGGACCCTGACCCACATCGTAGTCACCACTCTCAAAGTGAGTATCAGAACGACCATCCCAGAAGAGGTAAACACCACCCTCATTGTGCTTATAGGCAGCATTACGGAACTTATCGAAAGTGTAATAGTTCTTACTCTGAACAGTCTTTCCGCTAATCTTAATCTGTGTCTTGGGAGCTCCCTTAACATTGTTGAGATTTTGTGTCGGAACGGTCAATGTATAATCCCAGTTCTCGGGGCCATACAACTCTGGATCCTCGATAACACGCAAAGGCTTCATATCGAGAGTATCGTCGGCCAAAACCTGATAGTTGCCGAACTCGGTAGTTCCAGACTCGTAAGCATAGCGGTTATCACGAACCTTGACATCGAGAGTATATTTGGTGTCGCGCTCCAGATTATCAATCTTCATACGGTCAGCCTCTGCCGCAGTGGTATAAGTCTGTGTAGCAACAAGCTTGTTGTCAACCCACAAATCTACACACACATCGACGATAGTACCAAACTCGTTCTCAACATTGATATAGAAGAGTCCGAATCCGGGAGTGATAGAGAGAGTCTCGCTGATAGGACCTACGGTAGCTCCCAAAGGGCTGACCTCAATCTCAACAGGCTCCGACTCATTACCATTCACATCGACAGCATAGAGCTTAACCAAATAAGGGCCTTCGTTCATACCTGTAAGCTCCAAGTTCTTGTTATAGCGAGAACTTGTACGCGAAATGGTCATACCATTATCAATTGTGTACTCTGCACGCACATAGAGGAAGTCTGCATCACTGGGGATGGTATATGTGAGAACACCGCCACCATAGTCAGCCTCATACTTAACATTTGACACCGGTCCGGGAGAAACTGTCTCGCGAGCACCGGGAGTCTCCGTCTTTGTACAACCGATTATTCCGGCAGCGAGTACCACTGCCAGGAATAATGTTATATAACGTTTCATATTCATAATTTTATTTCAGATTACTATATCACATATAAGGTATCCGAACTAAATCCACAACGGATTCTGAATCATATTCGGGTTCTTCAACATCTCCTCATTTGGTATTGGCATAAGGTAGTCACGAGGTGTGTTCCAAGTGCGGGTCTGCCAAGTAGTAACCATATAGAAGGTCTTATCGCTGGTACCCAATGAGTTCCATCCTGTTACAGGCTTTGTATAGAACTCATCAGCACGCTTCCAACGAAGGATATCATAGTATGACTGTCCCTCGAAGCAGAGCTCAATCAGACGTTCGGTCTGAATAATCTCACGCATACCAGCCTTGCTTGTATGCCAGCCAGAACGGCTACCAACGATAGTTGCATCACTCCATACCTTCTCCACGTCGGGGATACCGGCACGACGGCGAACCTTATTCACATCATCCCAAACCTCCTGTGTAGGAGCACCAAGGTACTCGTTCAAGCACTCGGCACGCAACAGATAGAGATCTGCCAAACGAATCATAGGATATGGGAAGTGTACGGTACGGTTTGCTACGACACCACAAGACTCGGGGTGTACATACTTCTTAATAGCAACACCTGTCCAGAAGAAGTCATCCTCACGAGCCTTCTCGCTACGACCACCCGGATCCTCGCCGTTACGCAACTTAAGCTCAACGGCCTCCTCCCAAGTACGCCAGATGCAACGGTCAACAGCCAGCCAAGCATAGAAACGAGGCTCGCGTTTGAGGTGCATACGTGCAGTCTTGGCATTACCCTGCATATAACCTGCGTGGTAAGAATCGGTCGGAATGGTTACAACATCGTACCACTTCGTTTTGTCGTAGTAGGTCTGGTCGTACTCCATAGGCACACCATTCTGTGTGTAGAATCTCTCTGTAATGTTGAGAGAAGTACCCAACCACTGGTGGCTGTAACTGTTATCCACTCTCTCGTAGTCATAACGAATCATACAAGCGTTATGAACACGCAAGTTCTCACCAGTATTTGCACGGGTATTACCCCAGATAAGCTCCTTATTCCAAGGCTCGTTGATTGCATAACGCAAGTTATAGCAAGACTTGATAATATCAGAACCACCATTCCAATAATCTGCATCAAACGAAGGCACATCAGCCTCGCTTGTGAAGTAGAACAAGCTGTGGCCCTTTGCCTCAGCAGCCTTGATAGCCTCATCGACAGCCTTATAAGCCTCGTTCCACTTCTCTGCGTCATACTCCTGTGGGAAGAAATGTACGCCATCCTGATCTACGAAGTCGTGATAGAACTCCGAGTTACCATTGAACAACGGGCTGGCACGTGTTACCAATACCTTGGCCTTAATAGCCTTGGCGATAACAGATGTAATCTGACCCAACCACAACGAAGAGGTCGATGACTGCAAGATATTACGGTCGGTACCATCCTCCTTGTAAAGCACCTCGTCAAGAAGTCCCAGAACATACTGGAAACACTCCTCAACGGGCTGACGCTTACGACGTACTACATCCAATGCGTCACCTGCATTTACGTTCTTGTCGTTGATGATGATAGGACCATAAAGGCGGATGAGGAAGTAGTGATAATATGCCTTCAACACCTTGATCTGTGCAATCCAGTTTGTTCTCTCCTCATCCTCCAAGCCGATAATAGGCTCGCCTGATGCAAGATACTCCAGCACGATGTTACACATACGCAACGCCTCATAGTAGTCCATACCATTCATCTCACCATTCCAGTAAGCAAGCAAAGGCTGCTGAGTATTGTTCCAGCCACGCATAATCTTGTTACCAGAGCAGTAAGTCTTAGTATTCTGCACACTCGCATCCATACGCTCAACGAACTCATCGCCCAGCATCTGCATACCAGAGTGTACGTGGAAGTTGTTTGGCAGATATGAGTAGCAATCCACCAAAGCACTATATGCCTTCTCTTTGGTCTCGAACAGGTCCTCCAACTTTGTCACGTTGTCGGGGACGATGTCCAAGTAGTGGCAGCCCGTAGCAAAGAGAGCTGCTACTGATAATATAATTGTACTAAAAATCTTTTTCATATAAGCGTATCGTTTAGAATGTCATATGAACACCAACACTGAATACTCGCTGCAAGGGGTAACCCAAACCGTTGCTACCCATCTCGATATCCCACTCCTCGAAGTCATCAATCTTGAAGAGGTTAGAGCTTGAGAAATATACACGAGCACTCTGAATAGCCTTCGTCTTCTTCAACCACTTCTCGGGGAAGGTATAACCAACCTCCAAAGTCTTCAAACGGAAGATACGTCCGTTACGCAACCACCAGCTTGACTGCTGAAGGTTATTCTCGTTGGTTGTTGTTGACAAACGAGGCCAGAAAGTCTCCGATACGGGATTATCTACACTCCAGTGGTCCTCTGCCACGATAGACAAGGTGTTACGACGGCCAATAAATGGCGACACACCTGCTCTATCGATGTAGAACGATACCAAATCCTGACCCTGTGCAAACGCCGAGATATCGAATCCCTTGTAGCCGATTGAAAGACCGACACCATAGTTGATTTCAGGCGATGTAGGATAACCCATAGGTACCATATCGTCTGCTGTAATTACACCATCGTCATTGATATCCTTATACTTGATATCACCGGGACGCAACACACCCCAAGTCTGAGAAGGTGAGTTGTCGATATCCGACTGGTCGATGAACAGACGTTCTGCAAAATAACCCCAAGTCTGATTTACGGGGTGTCCCACGCGTGAACGCCAAGGATAGTTGTAGTTAGGCTCGGGAGCCACACGAATCTCGGCACCTGCATAGGTAAAGTTGAAACGACCCTGCAAGAAAAGACCATTTGACCAGCCCTTCTTGATGTCGATAGAACCATCAATACCACCAGACTCTACCTCACCGAGGTTACCATAGACATCGGCGGTAAGACCCATTGAAGGTGGCAGGTTCTCACGCTTCATATAGATATGTGAACGATACTCGTGGAAGTACTCAACCTGAATGTCGGCAATATTGGCGATGTTCATCTCAATACCGATATTCTGCTTCTCGGCAATCTCCCACTGAATGTCGTTGTTGGCATCACGGCCGATAGTGAAACCGCCATAGCCATTATTGAAGTTCTGACCGAAGATATAACCCGGGCCACCGTGACCGATGTGTGAAAGGAACAAGAAACGGTCAGCACCGATATTATCGTTACCTACACGACCCCACGAATACTTAAACTTCAACTTCGGGATAACGCGGTTGATACCGCCATCCTGCCAGAACTTCTCATTTGAAATCATATAACCCACAGCAATAGCGGGGAAGAGACCCCAACGATGGCTCTTGTGGAACTTCTCCGAACCGTTATATGTCAAAGAGGCCTCGACCATATAACGACCCTTATAGCCATAAGTCAGACGACCGCGAAGACCCTGATTACGGAAAGGCAATGACTCCTCGATTGTCGAACCACTTGTGTTACGATCCTCATCCATTGTATAGATGAACTGTGCTGTAACATCGTGAGCATCAGCGAATGTACGGTTATAATGCAAGCCCAACTCGTAGTATGAACGGTAGTGTGTAGAGTTTGAGTTTGCAGGAGCACCCAATGCCTCGCTACCCTCCTGAATGTTCACCAATGTATAGACATCGTTCACAACATCATACTCACCCAGAGTATAGTAGTATGGGCTGTATGAACGGCTGGTCATGTTTGAAGCCTCCGCACCGATAGATGCCTTCGCACGGAACAACAAGCCCTGAGTGAGGAAACCAAAGTCCTGCTCCAAAGTAGCCTGCGTGATGATGTTACTTGCAAAACCATCACGGAAACCGCGTACCATCTCGGCATAGGGGTTAGCCATTGCATTATCAGAGTCTCGACCGAACAACACGTGACGAACAAACTGATGCTCCTCATCGGGCTGCCAAACCATCGGGAACTCAACGGGGTTACCACTCATCACCGAGTTAAAGATGCTTGTCGCCTCGTGCAACGGACCGTTATAATCCTGGAAGATTGAGTTAAGATTAATGTCGAAGCGAGTTGTACGCGTCAGGTTTACATTAATCTTCGCAAGGATGTTATAACGATTGATATCGATGTTGTTGCGGAAGTTATTCAAGTCGTTATCCTTCAGGATACCTGTATCACGGTCCCACGCAAGAGCCATATAGTAGCGAGCCACCTTACCACCACCACTTGCATTGATTGCGTAGTGAGAGTTATAGGTAAAGTTCTCGAACATAGCGTCATACCAGTTGATATTGGGGTAAATCATAGAGTTTACACCTGCTATTGTACCGGCAATCTTGTCTGATGAGTAACGAGGAGGTGACAACGGGTTATCGTTATACAACGCCTCGTTATAGAGTTTCATATAAGTCACACCATCAACTGTCTCGGGCAACATTGTAGGCATTGAGAAACGAGACTCGTGGCGGAACGAAATCGCCAGCTTACCCTCACGACCCATCTTGGTTGTAACCGAGATAACACCATTCGCACCCTTCGAACCATAAAGAGCAGCAGCAGTTGCATCCTTCATGATTGAGAAGTTCTCGATGTTGTCGGGGTCAACCTGTGCCAGCTCATTAGCAGAGACCTCGAAACCGTCCAACAAAATCATCGGCGACTGTGCATAACCGAAGGTGGTCACACCGCGGATGAAGAACTCGGCATTATCCTTACCGGGCTCACCACTTCGCTGATATGAGATCAAACCGGCAACACGACCTGCCAACGCCGTAGTAAGGTTACTTGACGGAACACGCAGGTCCTTCGGGCTGATAGTCTCGATAGAGGCCACGATAGACTCCTTCTTCTGCTCAACGAAACCTGTTACGACAATCTCTTCCATCTCGGCGAGGGGCTGCATATTGACAACGATGTTGCTCTTACCCCTAACCTCAACGTCCTGGTCAATAAAACCAAGATAGCTCACTTCCAGAACATCACGGTCAGAAACCTCCAGCGAGAACTTACCGTCTGCATCGGTAATAGCTCCATTAGGGCGTCCCTTAATCAAAACCGTTGCTCCTGGCAATGGATAACCCTTATCATAAAGGACCTGTCCGGTTACCGAACGCTTACCTTGCTGAGAGGTCTCCTCCATAGGTACACCTACCTCTGCGTCTGCGGCCATTGCAGGCATTGCACTTGACAGCAACATTCCACAGAACAGCAAAGACAATCCATAGTAGAGTGTTTTCCTCATAATGAAAAGTTTTAATTAATTAATTTTGTTAGTTATTTTATTTTGTAGTTAGCACACTGTTTTCGGTTGTCTTGCCACGCGGCAACTTATAACACTCAACTAACCGTTTTTCTCCTTACACTTCGTAGGCTTCAACTTTCAATTTATAAAATCAGCCGTTATTATCTCTCGCCCCAAAGGAGGCTAAAAATGGTTCGGCAGAGATATAAATTTGAAATCATCCGCTTCACATAGGGGCATAATATGCCCATAAGGTGAACAAAGTTAAGTTTTTTCAGCGTCAAGACAATGACTTTTTTGATTTATTAACTAACTATTTTGATATAGATTTTTTTTAATAATAAATACCACCGACAGCAATCGCAAGACAACAATATTTCACATTGTATTTATTATCAACACTTTTCAACCAATAAGCGACCCCAAGCACCCCTCCCAGACAACATTGAAAGCTATCTATGCTGATAAGATTTAGCATATCGAATATAAGGCTACATCATCTCAAAAATGCACAAAATGGCCGGAATACTTTCTCAAATGTTTTTCAAATTCGCCACAAAACAGGGCCTTCTGCCAATCAATTTACGCCCCACCGAAACACCATCAAAAATAGCAACAACAGCGAGAGATTTGCACAACCCTCATATTACAAAACAAAACTGCAAAAAGTATTTGGCACACAAATACTTTTTGCAGTTACACCGTTATATTATCTCAATTTTTATTGTAATATGAAACTTTAACTTCGATTTTGAAGTGTCAAAACTCTTCCAGCCCCGTTAAAGAGGCAAGAGCAAGGCGACCAGAATCGCCCAACGATAGAGAATATTCGTTCACAAAGAGCTCGATATGTTGATTTATAACATCGTCATCAAGCTCCTGTGCGTGCTGCTTCACGAACTCACGCGAGGCCATAGGATTGGCAAAGGCGTACTCAATACTACGATGCAAAACCCTCTCAAAAGTCTCAGCCACAGAGGCATCAAGCCCTCGGCGTGCCACAATTCCGCCCAGTGGAAGAGGCAGACCGGTCCTCTCCTCCCACCGTAGACCGAGGTCGGCAACCAGCTCCAGATTTCGCTTCGCATAGACAAAACGGCCCTCATGAATCAAGACTCCGGCATCGAAATCTCCTCGTTCTACAGCCTCGGCAATAGAAGAAAAAAGCATCGGCTCGCGTTGCTCAATCTCAGGCATAAGCCTACCAATCAGAGCATTAGCCGTTGTATATACCCCCGGCACAGCTATTCGCTTAATTGGGCCAACCTCGCCCTTACGCCGCACCAGCAGAGGCCCATTACCACGCCCCAGAGCAGCACCACAATCAAGCATACGATAGTGCTGCGTAATGGCAGGCAAAACGGCACAACTTATCTTGCTGACATCGGGCTCACACGCCAAAACCCCGCGATTCAACTCCTCGATATCACGATAGACGACATCGAAGGTCAGACCCTCGCAGTCGATACGCCCGTTTATCAGGGCATCGAACATAAAGGTATCGTTTGGACACGGAGATATAGCAAGCCTCAACATATTATTAATCAATAAATTATTACGCCTTTTTGCCGTGCTTACGACCCGACATAAAACCGAGAATCCAACCAATAACAAAGGTTATAACAGCAAAAAACAGAGCTGTTCCAATGCGTGAAATCATCAAACCCAAGTCTCGCCAAAAGATCACCAGCAACACCAATGCTGCCACTGCGAGCAGGCTGTAAATAACGATTTTAGCCTTTGTACTCATAATTTTACAGGTTAATAGTTACTCCTTAAAGAGTTGTGCTACGACAGCCCCTAACGACGTTACAGCATCGTCTATATGCCACTCCGACCTATCATCGCCCACGCGATTTGAGATAGCCCGGATATGGTAAAACTCATCTATACCAAGCGACTCACACGCAGCCGCAACACCCGCTCCCTCCATCTGTTCAATGCAGGGTATATCTTGGTTTTCAGTCAGATACGGCAACGAATCGCCCGTATGATTCACCGTCAGCGAGTTCACCGCCGTCAGACCTTCAACACTCTTTGCTCCATACTTTCTGGCATACGCTTCGGGAAGGCCCGCCACAGCGTCATTCACCACTACAACCACCTGTCCCACCTGCAAACTATCGTCACACGCACCCGCAATGCCGCACAGCACCACTCGTCTGGGATTTATCGCCGAAATATATGCAAATGCCATAGACGTAGCCTCTGCCATCCCGACACCAATGACTCTCACATAGGCATCGGGACGCAGCGTGCGAAAAACAGAGGCCTCCGCCTCCGTAGGAAAATAGAAGTGTGTTTTCTCCATTGTCTGTTACTCCTGGCCAACCATAGCCTCAACATCCTCAACAGCGATAGGGATAATCTTATCGCCAAGAGTATGAGAGCCTGTCTCGGTAACAACCAGGTCATCTTCCAGACGGATACCGCCAAAGTCACGGTACTCATCCAGCTTATCGTAATTCACAATACCCTTCAACTTGCCCTCTGAACGATACTTGTCGATAAGTGCCGGCACGAAATAGATACCCGGCTCATCAGACAACACCGTACCCGGCATCAGTCGCCAGTACTGGCGTGTGATGCAGCAAGCCGAAGCCTTTGCACGGTCAATAATATCGGCAAAACTAAAACTACGCTCCCCGATATTCTCGCAGTCATGCACATCAAGACCCATACCATGACCCAGGCCGTGAGGCATAAAGAGGAAGCCGGCACCTGCCGCCATAGCATCCTCAACCGAGCCACGCACCAGATCCAGAGCCTTCAAGCCCTCCAGCAACGTACGCTGTGCCACATCGGAATACTCCATATACATCATTCCGGGACGCAACGCCGCCGCAGCATCATCGTGAGCCTTCAACACTATATTATATATATCTTTCTGCTTCTGTGTGAACTTGCCATTCACGGGGAATGTACGGGTGTGGTCCGACACATAGCCATTGACATGCTCACCACCGCAGTCACACAACAACAGACGACCACTCTCCATAATGCCCGAATGGTTGTGGTTGTGCAAAACCTCGCCGTGCTGCGAGAGGATAGTGGTAAACGATGGGCCGGTGCCATAGGTGAAGGCCTTGCCATCAACAATACCTGCCACCTCGTGCTCCGAACGACCTACGCGTGTAGCACGCATCGCTGCAGTGTGCATCTGATAACCAATCTCGAAGGCCTCCTCCAATGCTGCAATCTCCTCCGGACCCTTCTTCTCACGCATCTCGGCTACTGCAAACAATAAATCAAGCGACTTGCGTGCGTGCAACATAGATGGAGTAATACCGAGCAAATCACTGAGCATCAGCTTTGTCTCGCCACGATATGGGGGCAGATAGTGAACATCGCGACCCAAAGCGATAGCCTTCTGAATATCGACAGCCAACGCCGCCATAGGCTTCGCATTGGCAACACCCACCTCGGCAGCCAGTTCGCGAATGGTGGCCTGTGGGCCCATCCAGATAATATCATCTACGGTAAAGTCGTCGCCATACAAAACCTCCTCGCCCGTATCGGCATCGATAGTAGCCACCAGCAAGGGCACATTGTGGCCAAAATAGTAAAGGAAAGTAGAGTCCTGACGGAAATGATAGGCGTTGTTAGGGTAGTTGAGAGGTGACTCCACATTACCCGGAAGAAGAATAAGGCCCTGCCCTACTCTGCGACGCAACTCCTCACGACGCTTTGAATAAATCTCTGCTGTAAACATAATCGTTCTTATTTTATTTGTTATAACTCTCTTCTTTTTAGCCGGTGCTACTGCACCATTTCGTCTGATACGGGTACCATCTTATAAAGTTTGTCGCCACGACGCAACAGCTGGGGTACTTTTATAGAGCAATAGACACCCTGCGGCACCTGCTCGACAACTTTCTCATGAAGCGTCAGTCCCTCGGCACGCTGCTCCACAGTTCCCGTTGTCTCGCCCAGCCACAAGAGTTGCTCTCCCTCGGCAATGGGAGCAGCCTCAACCAGCACCTCGGCAACGCTTATCTTCTTGAAGAAGTTGGTCACCTTACCGACATAGACCTTACGCTGGGTAGCCGCCGAGCCATAGTGATTACAATGCTCAGCAATATCCTTGCCGGCATAATAGCCCTGCCAGAATCCGCGATTGAATACCGTTGAGAGCTTCTCTTTCAGCTCTGCGGCATATTCGGGAGTGTACTGACCAGCCTCCATAGCACGCAGTGCAGCATCATAACTCTCGACTACTCGCTTCACATATTCGGCACCTCGGGCACGACCCTCAATCTTCAACACACGCACACCGGCACCGATGAACCTATCCAGAAAATCTATCGTACACAAATCCTTCGGAGAGAGGACATAGCGGCCATCAACAGCCAACTCACGTCCCGTCTGCATATCGGTTATGAGATATTTACGGCGACATATCTGACGACACGCACCACGATTGGCCGAGCAATGCTCCTCGTGCTCACTCAAATAGCACTTGCCCGAAATGGACATACACAACGCACCGTGAGCAAACATCTCGATACGCACCGGCTCACCCTTCGGGCCCACAATCTCGTTTTCGCGTATCTCGCGAGAGATATGTGCCACCTGCTCCAGGCTCAACTCGCGAGCCAGAACAACCACATCGGCCCACTGTGCATAGAACTTAACCGTCTCGGCATTTGAGATGTTGCACTGCGTGGATATATGCACCTCCATACCCACTCTGCGGGCATACATTATGGCAGCTATATCGGCTGCGATAATCGCATCAACGCCCTCCTTGACGGCTCGGTCAATGATGGCACACATATCCTGCATCTCGTTGTCGTAGAGAATGGTATTGACCGTAAGATAGGTCTTGACACCAGCCTCGTGTGCTATGCGGACAATTTCAGCCAGATCGTCAAGCGTAAAGTTCACCGAAGAACGGGCTCTCATATTCAGCACCCCGACACCGAAATATATAGCATCAGCACCTGCCGCAATGGCTGCGTGCAACGACTCCATACACCCCACGGGGGCCATAATCTCTATATCTTTTCTTGAAATATTCATCTTCAAAACTACTTTTTTCTTCCCATAAGGCTACGGGCAAACACTCTCAAATGCTCCGCACTATCGCCATCAATACTCAAATCATCAAGCACCGATAAAGCCTTGTCAAATCGCAACGAAATCTGCTGCTCGATTACACGCTGAATGTCATAGCGGTTATAGACCTCCTTCACTCGCAGAATCTTCTCCTCGTCGGAGAGTGTCGTATCGAGGTGCGTATGACGCAGGATATCACGATCCTCCTCCGTAGCACGGCTCATGGCATTGAGCATCAGGCAGGTCTTCTTACCCTCCAGAATATCACCGCCAATCTTCTTTCCAAGACGTTCATCGCCATAGCTGTCGAGCAGGTCATCCTGCAACTGAAAGGCCAGCCCGAGCTCCTGTGCAAAGCGATAGACCTTGCGGCAATCCGCAGCTGAAGCACCGCCAAGAATAGCTCCTATCGTGGCAGAACCAGCCAGCAAAGCGGCCGTCTTCAGCTCAATCATCTGCATATAATCGACCACCGACACCTGCTGTCGCTCCTCGAAGTCCATATCGTACTGCTGACCCTCGCACACCTGCAACGCCATAGAGGTAAAGACCTCCATAACCATAGGCAGCTTCTCGGAGGGTATCTGGCTCAACAGCTTATACGAATAGATCATCATCGTATCGCCCGACAGAATAGCCACATTCTCGCCCCAGCGAGCCTGAACAGAGGGTTTGCCTCGTCTGACCGCCGCATTATCCATTATATCGTCGTGGAGCAGCGTGAAGTTATGGAACATCTCGACTGCTGCCGCCGCCGACAAAGCCGCCGTAGCATCGCCGCCAAAGGCTTCACAACATAGCAATAGCAACACGGGGCGAAGGCGTTTTCCACCACCCGACATTGAGTATATAATAGGCTCATAGAGACGTTGCGGCTCCTTCGGAAGCTGCAACTGCCCCAGATAGTGCTCAAACAGATTCAATATTTCGTCGTTGTTTTTCATAAAAACTGTAATATGATTCACTCTTGATGCACCAAAGTTAAGAAAAAGTTTGAAGAAAAAGAATTTTATACTAACTTTGACGAACATTCATTGCATAAAATCCGTTTATTGCAGAGTTATTGATAGGACCTGAAATAGATTTTACTTAAAACTTATACAACTAAAACTATGAAAAAATTAGCAATGGGTATCGACATCGGCGGAACAAACACTGCGTTTGGTCTGGTAGATGAGGATGGTACCGTATTCTGCGAGTCAGTTATTTCAACTGAGAAGTACAAGAGATTTGATGACTACGAGGCTTACGTAAAGGCTTTGTGTGAGGCTATGCACGCACTCATCGACAGCGTATCTTTCGAGTTTAACCTTATAGGTATCGGCATTGGTGCTCCCAACGCCAACTACCATACAGGCATGATTGAGACCCCTGCCAACTTGTGGAAGTTCCGTGATGACGAGCCCAATCCCGACGAGGCACGCCGTATGTTCCACTTTGTGGATGATATCAAGGCTTTCTTCCCCGGTGTGGATGTAGCAATCACCAACGACGCCAATGCAGCCGCTATCGGTGAGGGTGTATTTGGTAACGCAAAGGGTATGAAGGATTATGTTGTCATCACTTTGGGTACAGGTCTTGGTTCAGGTATCGTCAGCAACGGCGAGATGATTTATGGTCACGACGGTTTCGCCGGCGAGTATGGTCATATAGCAGTAGATAGCCGTACCGAGGGCCGCGAGTGCGGTTGTGGTCGCAAGGGTTGCTTGGAGGCTTACGCATCAGCAACAGGTATCAAGCGTACCGCTTTTGAGCTGATGGCAAAGATGAACTGCGAGAGTGACCTGCGTGATACTCCATTCTCAAAGTTTGAGGCCGTTATGCTTTCAGTAGCTGCCGACAAGGGCGATGCTCTTGCAAAGGAGGCATTCCGTTTCACAGGCGAGGTTTTGGGTAAGGCGTTGGCCGACCTGGTTGCAACAACCTCTCCCGAGGCTATCATCCTGTTCGGTGGTCTGGCAAAGGCCGGCAAGTGGATTTTCGAGCCTACAAAGTGGTATATGGAGGAGAATATGCTTGCTACGTTTAAGAATAAGGTTAAGCTGTTGCCTTCGGGTATCGAGGGTAAGAACGCAGCAATCCTCGGTTCTTCGGCTCTTATCTGGCAGAGAACTATCAAGTAAGGATATATTCCCAAGCATAATGAAGCCCGACCACGCCGTGTGTCGGGCTTTTACTTTTATACGCACGCGATAAGAAAGGCCGCTTCTTTGTCAAAAAATAACTTTTTACGCCCCTCTTTGCTCTTTTTTTGTGTAACGATGTTGGATATTAAAAAAATATTCGTAACTTTATAATCCGAATGCTAAAAAGCAAAACCTATAAAACTTCAAAAATATGAAAAATTATTCAGCAAAAGAGATTAGGAACATCGTTCTTATTGGAGCCCCGGGCACGGGTAAGACTACCCTTGCCGAGGCGATGGCGTTTGAGGGTAAAGTCATTGACCGCAGGGGTAGTATTGAGACAAATAACACAATTTCTGACAATACGGATATCGAGCACGAATATAAGCGTTCGATCTACTCTACAACCCTCTTTACTGAGTTTATGAACCGTAAGCTCAACATCATCGACTGCCCGGGTTCTGACGATTTCTGCGGAAACCTCTTCTCGGCATTTAAGGTAGGTGACGTTGGCGTTATGGTCATGAATGCACAGAACGGCTGGCAGGTGGGTGACGAGATTCAGTCACGCTATGCTCGCATTCTGAACAAGCCTTTGATCGGTGTTATCAACCAGCTGGATGGCGAGAAGGCTAACTTCGAGGCTACTATCGAGGGTATCCGTGCCGCATCGTCTGTAAAGCCCGTTATCGTACAGTATCCCGTACAGCAGGGTGCAGGTTTCAACTCATTCATCGACGTATTGATGATGAAGATGTACCACTTCACCGACGAGAATGGTACTCGTGAGGAGCTGGATATTCCCGCCGAGGAGCTGGACCGTGCAACAGAGCTTAATCAGGAGCTTACAGAGGCTGCTGCCGTATATGATGACGCACTTATGGAGCTCTACTTCGAGAAGGGTGCTCTCACACAGGACGACATCCGTTCAGGTTTGCGTCAGGGCGTGGCAAATCGTGAGATTATGCCTATCTTCTGCTGCTCTGGTAAGCGTGATATCGGTACAAAGCGTTTGATGGAGTTCATCATCAATGTAGCTCCCGGCCCACAGCAGGCTCCCAAGTTCGCTGCAACTGATGGTGCAGAGTTGGAGGCTGACGAGGCACAGGCTACTGCATTGTTCGTGTTCAAGAGCCAGTTGGAGCAGCACATCGGTGAGATTACCTATTTCCGCGTGATTCGTGGTAAGGTTACCGAGGGTATGGAGTTGGTAAACAGCCGTACAGGCAACAAGGAGAAGATTTCACAGCTCTTCGCCGTAGCAGGTAAGAACCGTATCAAGGTTACAGAGCTCTCGGCTGGTGATATCGGTTGCACAGTTAAGTTGAAGGGTACTCGCACAAACGATACTCTGGCAGCTCCCGCAGCTCCCGTAACTGTTGAGCCTATCGTATTCCCCGAGCCTCGCTACCGTGCCGCTATCAAGGCCAAGGAGCAGAACGACGAGGAGAAGCTGGGTAAGTTGCTCAACGATGCGAAGTATGAGGATCCTACTATCCTTGTAGAGTACTCAAAGGAGTTGAAGCAGACCATCATTCAGGGTCAGGGTGAGCATCACCTCAACATCCTGAAGAGCCGTCTCTCATCAGAGAACAAGATGGAGGTTGAGTTCTTCGCACCGAAGATTCCTTATCGTGAGACAATCACAAAGGTTGCACAGGCAGACTATCGTCACAAGAAGCAGTCAGGTGGTGCCGGTCAGTTTGGTGAGGTACACATGGTTATCGAGCCTTACTATGACGGTATGCCCGAGCCTTCAAAGTACAAGGCTAATGGCAAGGATATCACCGTAAACATCAAGGGCAAGGAGGAGTACGACCTCGAGTGGGGCGGCAAGTTGCAGTTCTACAACTCTATCGTTGGTGGTGCTATCGACGCACGCTTTATGCCTGCTATCCTGAAGGGTATTATGGAGAAGATGGACGAGGGCCCATTGACAGGTTCTTATGCTCGTGACATCCGTGTAATCATCTACGATGGTAAGATGCACCCCGTTGATTCAAACGAGATCTCTTTTAAGCTGGCTGCTCGTAACGCCTTTAAGGAGGCCTTCCGTAATGCCGGTCCGAAGATTATGGAGCCTATCTACACTGTGGAGGTATTGACTCCAAGTGAGTATATGGGTGCTGTGATGAGTGACTTGCAGAACCGTCGTGCTATGATTATGGGTATGGAGTCAGACAAGGGCTTCGACCGCTTGAATGCACGCGTACCTTTGGCAGAGCTCTATCGTTACTCTACATCGCTTTCATCTCTCACATCGGGTGCTGCGACCTACACTATGCAGTTCGCATCATACGAGCAGGTGCCTGCCGATGTTCAGGACAAGCTCTTGAAGGCTTACACCGATACCGACGAGGATTAATCCTTAAAGATAAAAATTTTGAGGGCCACTCACTTATGCAGAGTGGCCCTTTTTCTTGGGCATGCCGATTATGTTTCATATCTTTGCGACAAAATAAACTGAATAATCAAAACCATGGCAAAACTTTTCAAACTTATATTATGTATGGCTATTATTATCGCCATGCCTTCTTGCGGAGAGGATAACACCTATCCCAACTTCAACTATACCCCTGTTGAGCCCGACAATGGCGATGACAACAACACTGGCGACAACGAGGGCAGTGGAGATGAGAACGAGAACGAAAACGAAAACGAGAACGGCAATGAAGGCGAGGACGATAATGGCGAAGGCGAGGACGATGAAGAGAATGATGAAAACTCTTCACTTGAGCATATCACAATCGAGATTCCCAATGGTGATTTCGAGGAGAAAGTAGACTTTTCGGGTTCGCAGGGAGTATGGAAAAAGGGTAACGCATGGTACACAAGCCGCGCAACATTCTCATATCAGGAGAGTGGAGGTGTAGATAATTCGGCATGTATCAAAATTTCATGCACAAATGGCACCGACACGACAGATGCACCCGCAGTGCAGACTATATCGGGACTTACCATAGGTGTTCCTTATGAACTCTCTGCCTATATCAAAACCGAGGGCGTAGAGAAAGGTCGCGGCGGTAGCGTAGGCATCTTTGAGTGGAGTGGTTTTATCGCTTCGGCTGCCTATACGGGCACAAACGGCTGGTCAAAGCGCACAGTTTTGTTTGTCCCCGAGACAGAATCGGTAGAGATTTGCTGCCGTCTGGGATTCTGGGGTGGCGACTCGCGTGGTACAGTTTGGTTTGACAATGTAGAGATGGAGACTCCCAACAATATCTATACCCGTCAAAGCGAGCATGTGATTTTATACTTCTACGATGAGTTGGTAACGATTTCAAACAGCGCAATGGATGAATGGCTCAGCGACCTGGACAAGGCCTATGAGGCATATTGCGAGCTGTTCGACTTCTTCCGACCTTTCGACGGCAAGAAGATGCCTATCCTCTCGAACGAGGTTTCGGCATGGGCTATTGCAGGTTACCCAATCCAATGGCATCCCAAATATATCAAGTCGACATTGGAAGATATGGTAAAATATGACGACAGCGTGTTTGGCATCTTGCACGAAATGGGCCATAACTTCGCCCCTGACAACTATAAATCAGGAACATACGACAAGGGTAACGACAATTGGATTTGGAATGAGGAGTTATTTGCCAACTTCCGCATGTACTACGCCTTGCAAAAACACAACATGAGAATATACACCGACGGCAAGGTCTTTACAGGTACCGAACTCGGCACACAAAAGTACAGCCAGGATGCGGCGAAATGCTGGGCAGGCAACAAAGATTTGGATGGCGCCGGTATGATGTGGCCTCTCTGCCAAATGGTCGAAGAGGTGGGTTGGGAGCCCTTCAAAAAGGCTTTCAAGGAGCTCTACCAGATGGACCCCAACAAATCGTGCGGTTCGACAAAATGGGAGAAAATAGAATTCTTCCTCGACACCGTATCAAAGCACGCCGACAAGGATATGCTTGAGTTCATGACGGCACAGCAAATCGAGATGTTGAAGGCTTGGAATTAACGAAAGATAAAAAATAGACTCAAAGAACGGCGGCCCAAAGCAGGTCGTCGTTTTTTATTCCCTTTTCTCGCTACGCGACATAATATATTCGGTTACGCAACCTTATTCGACAATCACAGCCAAAAGATCGTTGCGTGAGAATCGAAAGATAGGGAATTTAGGGATTTTAAGGATTTTAATGTTGGCATAAGCGCTAATTGCCCTTATCTTTCATCTTTGCTCTTACAACAAATAAGGCCCTCCCGCTTGGGGAGAGCCTTACTCCTATAAAGTTGTAATCCTTAAATTACATCTTCTTGTCTACATTGGTCTTCTTTGCTACGGGAGCAGCCTTTGCCTTTGCAGCAGCCTTGGGGGCCTTAGGAGCCTTTGCCTTCTTCTCAGCTACAACAGTAGCATCCTCTACGGCATCGGTCTTCTTGCGTGAACGGCGAGTCTTTGGCTTCGCAGCAACCTCCTCTGTTGAAGGCAACTTACCGAATGTGTAAGCCTCGTTGAAATCAACGAACTCGATGATGCACATATCGGCAGCATCACCCAAACGGAAACCAGTTTTCAAAATACGAGTGTAACCGCCCGGACGCTCCGCAATCTTGGGAGCAATTGTACGGAACAACTCTGTTACGGCCTCTTTCTGCTTGAGGTATGAGAAAACTACACGACGTGAGTGAGTAGTATCCTCCTTTGACTTGGTTACCAAAGGCTCAATGAAACGCTGTACGGCCTTCGCCTTTGCTACCGTAGTCTCGATACGCTTGT
>JAFNXQ010000018.1 GCA_017383445.1 Alistipes sp. | reverse complement strand
GGTATTCAGCACAACATACCCGTTCAGGCATCATTCAATGTTCTGAACTACATCAACGTAACACCGTCGATGAACTACACCGAACGCTGGTACTTCAAGAAGGTTGAGCAGGAGTGGAACTCCGAGACCAACAAATTGGAGAAGTTAGACCCCGAATATGGCTTCTATCGCCTTTACAACTACAATGCGGCGGTATCAATGTCAACAACGGTCTATGGTACCTGGCAGGTGAAGGAGAAATTCAAGAATATGAAGTTGCAGGGCTTGCGTCATACGGTAGCTCCCTCTATCAGCTTCTCTTTCGCACCCGATTTCGGCAATCAGAAGCACGGCTTCTACAAGACTGTACAGTCGGACTCTACGGGTCGCACAACGGTCTATTCTCCATTCACCGACAACGCCTTTGGTGTGCCGCCCACGGGTCGAAACATGTCGCTTAACTTCTCTTTGTCGCAGAGCCTTGAAGCCAAGGTTTTGAGCAAACGCGATACATCGGGAGTCAAGAAATTGAAACTTATCGACCAGCTGAGCATCAGCGGCTCATACAACTTCCTGGCCGATTCAATGCGTCTGTCGCCATTGAGCATATCGCTGCGTACCACCATTTCGGGCAACTTCGGTATCAACCTGCGAGCAACACTTGACCCCTACGAGGTTACTCCCGAGGGTAAGCGATACAACAAGCTCACATGGAGTAGAGGAAATCTGGGTCGCATCACCAACACGGGCTGGAGCTTTGGTTACACATTCAAATCCCGCAACTCGTCACAGCCGGCCATAAACGACATCAACAGCATACCACCCGAGTATGCCAATCCGTTCTATGACCCTTATGGACAGATGGACCCTGTCTTGCGACGACAATATATGTCACAAGCATACTACGACTTCTCGTTGCCGTGGAACTTTGGATTTAACTACAATATCAACTATTCGGTAAGCTATGTCAATAACGGCACAACGGGTGTCCAGCGAAACATCACGCAGACGCTGGGATTCAACGGAAGTATAACCTTCTCGCCCAAGATGTCGGCAACAATATCGGGTGGTTTCGATATTATGAAACGAAAACTGACAACATCGTCCGTAACCATCACGCGAGACCTGCACTGTTGGCAGATGTCATTCTCGTGGATACCCTTCGGACACTACAAGAGCTGGAACTTCCATATCGGCGTCAAGGCAGCATCATTGCAAGACCTCAAATATGAGAAGAGCCAGTCAATGTACGATAATTTCTATTAAACAGCACATAAGCGATGAGAAAATTTTGGGCATTAGCACTGGGCTTTGCAATCACCATATTGCTTGACTCTCCCGCCACGGCACACCGCCGCGACGACGGCACACTGCGTATTCTGGCTATCGGCAACAGCTTTTCGGATGATGGCATGGAACATCTGCCGGCTTTGCTGGAGAATCTCGGCGTGAAGAATGTCGAGTTGGCACGCCTCTATGTGGGTGGCTGCTCACTGGAAAGGCATAACCACTTCTACAACAACGAAACGCCGGCCTATATGTTCTATCACTCAAAGGCAGGCGAGAATCGCTGGACTATGCGGAATCCCGTGACGATGCAACACGCCCTCGCGATGGGCAAGTGGGATATTATCACCTTGCAGCAGGTATCGGGCGATTCGGGTATTTATGAGAGCTATATACCTCACCTTGAAGAGTTGATAAAGATTGTCGTAAAGATGCAGCCACAGGCTGAAATCGTATGGCATATGACATGGGCATATTCATCGGAGAGCCCGCACAAAGATTTTCCGCGATATGACCGCAACCAGCAGAAGATGTTTGAGGCGATACACCAGTGCGTCAAAAATCTGAAAAAAGATTACAAAATCAAGACAATCATCCCTTCGGGCACAGCCATACAGTCGTTGCGTATGTCGGCAGTGAACAATCCTCCTATGGACTTCACCCGCGACGGCTACCACCTGGACCTGGGCACAGGTCGCTATGCCGCCGCCTGCACTTGGTATGAGACCCTCATCAAGCCTTACACACATATCTCGATGATGGGTAACACATTGCGTCCCAATGCAGGCACAAAGGTTTCGGAGGAGATGGCTCCATATATCCACAAGGCAGCAAAGCGTGCCGTAAAGCAACCTTTCAAGGCTCGCGAGATTAAGGGCAAAGGCAAGGGTAAGAGATAAACATCTGCAAAGAAGAGAAAAGAGAGATTCCAATGGCAAGTTTTCTGCAAGTAGAGAATATAAGCAAATCCTATGGCGACAAGGTGTTATTCGAGAATATCTCGTTTAACATCAACGAAGGCGATAAGATTGCCCTCATTGCCCCAAATGGCACGGGAAAGAGCTCTCTGCTGAAGATTCTTGCCGGCATCGACTCTTCGGACCGAGGTGGCGAGGTGAAGTTTATGAAGGACATCAAGGTCGCCTTTCTTGACCAAATGACGGCCTTCAACTCGCAGAATACTCTCTTTGATGAGGTCTATTCGCGTTTAGGCGACACCTACAATGTTATACGCAACTACGAGAAAGCCGTAGAGCAAGGCGATGAACGTGCCATATCGCAGGCTATGGCCGCAATGGACGCCGCCGATGGCTGGTCGGCCGAACAACGCATCAAACAGGTGTTGTCGTCGCTGAAGCTGACCAACCTGAATCAGCGTATGGGCGAGTTGTCGGGAGGCGAGGCAAAGCGTGCCGCCATAGCTCTTATGATGTTGCAGGATGCCGATTTTCTGGTTATGGACGAGCCGACAAACCACCTCGACATCGATATTATCGAGTTTTTGGAGGGCTATTTGCAGAAGTCGCGTTGCACGCTGTTGATGGTGACTCACGACCGCTACTTCCTTGACCGCATCTGCAATACTATTTTCGAGCTGGACCGAGGCGAACTGTTTGCCTATCGCGGCAACTACTCCGAGTTTCTGGCTAAACGCGAAGAACGCTATACCAATATGCAGGCCAACATCGACAAGGCCCGCAACCTGTTGCGTCGCGAGCTGGAATGGATACGTTCCACGCCACAGGCCCGCACGGGCAAGGCCCGCTACCGCATAAATGCCTTCTACGACCTGAAGGACAAGGCTGCTGTATCGCTGGCACGACGCGACGTCGCAATCGATGTTGCTACATCACGCCTCGGAGGAAAGATTATCGACTGCGAGGATGTTACGCTACGCTTCGGCGAGAGGGTTATGCTTGACGACTTCTCGTATAAGTTCTCGCGTTACGAACGCGTGGGCATCGTGGGCCGTAACGGAGCAGGCAAGAGTACATTCCTGAATCTGCTAACCGGTGTTTTGCAACCCGACAAGGGCAGTATCGAGATAGGCGAGACTTTACGCATTGGTTACTATCGCCAGCAGGGTATCAGCTTCAAGCCGGGGCAGCGAGTGATTGATGTGGTGAGGGAGATTGCCGAGACGGTCAAGGCCGCCGACGGCCACAGCATATCGGTTACGACTATGCTCAACCAGTTCCTCTTCCCGCCGGAGAGCCACTCAAAGCACGTTGAGATATTGAGTGGTGGCGAGCAACGCCGCCTCTATCTGCTCACTATATTGATGCGTAACCCCAACTTCCTGATTCTGGACGAGCCGACAAACGACCTCGACATCATTACACTCAACATTCTGGAGGAGTATCTGATGCAGTTCAAGGGGTGTCTGCTCATAGTGTCACACGACCGCTGCTTTCTGGACAAGACCGTTGATCACCTGTTTATATTCAACGAGGGCGGTGCGGTCAAGGACTTTGTCGGACAATACAGCGAGTATCGCGAATATATCCGCGAGGAGGAGGCTGCACAGGCGAAGGCCGCAGCCGAGAAGAGTGCCAAAACCACCAAGCCGACAAACTCGCACAACACGGCACCGCGTCGTAAATTATCATATAAGGAGCAACGCGAACTGGAACAGTTGGAGCAGGATATTCCTCAATTGGAGCAGGAGAAGGCCGAGATGGAAGCAAAACTATCATCGGGCGAGTTATCACACGACGCATTGATGGAGTGCTCGGCACGTATTGCCGCCATTATCGAGGAGCTGGAGATAAAGGAGATGCGTTGGTTAGAGCTAAGCGAGATATAACGAGAGATATTAGAACAGAGTTTACAGACAAAGGATAATGGATTTCAGAACAACCATACCCATAAGACCACTCGCCAGAAAGTTAGATCACTCGCAAACGATCTTTCTTATCGGTTCGTGCTTTACGGAGAATATCGCGAAGCGACTCTCGGCGGCGAAGTTCCGCGTTACGGCCTCGCCTACGGGTATATTGTTCAACCCCGAATCCATCGCCGACGCTATCGGAAGATGTGCGTTGCGTAACTACCCCACCAGAGAGGAGCTGCAATACGGCAATGAGAGGTGGTTTTCATACGATTTTCACTCCTCGTTCTCCAATGCCGACGCCGATACGGCACTCGCCGCTATGCGTGAGGGTATAGACGAGGGGTTCGCAGCACTTAACTCTGCCGATACATTTATTATTACATTCGGCACAGCCATCGCCTATCGCCACACGAAGAGTGAACGCGTTGTTGCCAACTGCCACAAGCAATCACAGGCAATGTTTCGGCGAGAGATGCTCTCGGTAGAGGATATTGTCGTGCGTTACTCGGCACTGCTTGATAGCGTGTTACGCAATAAGCAGGTGATATTTACTGTCAGCCCGATTCGCCACCTTGGGGAGGGCTTGGAGCAAAACTCACTGAGCAAGGCTACGCTGCGTGTAGCCATCGGGGAGATTATGCGTCATCACGACAACGCATCCTACTTCCCGTCGTTTGAGATTATGAACGACGACCTGCGTGATTACCGCTTCTATGCCGAGGATATGGTTCATCCATCCGCACTCGCCATAGATTATATATGGAAGTGTTTCTCGGAGGCAGCCTTCCTGCCGGCAACGCAGAGCCTTATTGAGAGGATTGAAGCCATTTCAAAGGCTATGGCTCACCGACCCTTCAATCCGCAGAGTGAGGCCTACCGCCGCTTCTGCCAGCAGCAGTTGGAGGAGATTGAGAAGATTAGATTGACGTGTCCGAAGGCCGACTTCCGCAAGGAGGATGAGTTCTTCGCCCAATATTTATAAAGCAAATTTGTAGTTATTAGAGAATTATGAAGATTTTACGATACATCGCATCGTTTGTTGTTATACTGTTGTTTCAGACTACGGCAGAGTCGTTTGCCCAGCCTCGTCTGGTGGTAAATATCGTCGTTAGTTCAATGCGTGCCGATGACCTTACACGTTATGAGAAAAACTTCTCGGAGGGCGGTTTCCGTCGCCTGATATATGGAGGTGCAACATTCTATAACGCATCGTACGACTATATGCAGACCACGACTCCCGTATCACTCGCCACACTGACAACAGGAGCACAACCTTCAACACATGGTGTGGTTGCCGAGGAGTGGTTTGAATATATAACAAACAACCGCATATCGCTTATCAACGACGACAAGGAGAGATGTGTGGATTTCAGTAGCGGCACGGGCAACTACTCACCCCGCCAGCTGACAGCACAGACCCTCAGCGATGCTCTCCTGGAGCAGCACCCGGAGAGTCGCATAGCCACCATCGCCGTAGAGCCTCTGTCAGCAATCGTCACAGCAGGACACAGCGGCGAAGTATATTGGATGGAGAAGAACAAAGGCTACTGGACAACATCGTCATACTACACCGATAAACTACCCGACTGGGTTAAGAGCTACAATCAGGCAGACATCAGCCGGGCCTATGTAATGAACCGATGGACGGCAATACTGCCCTATGATAACTACATAAACTCGCAAGTACTTCACATTGAGGGCCTGCACAGCAAACGTAACAAGCGTATAGAGTTCATAGACTCAACCAACGGCAAGCCTGCAAAGAGGGTTCCTATTACCGACATCTACAAGCATATCGCAATGACACCTACGGGTAACAGCGTGATGTTCTCATTTGCCAAGCAGGTGATAGCCCAATGCGAGATGGGTAAGGATGAGACCCCCGATATGTTGAACATCGTGCTTGATACCCCACGCAACATCAGCGAACATTTCGGACCTGAATCGGTGGAGTATGAAGATATGATCTATCGTCTGGACCACGAGCTGGCAGACTTCATCACATACGCCATAGCACAGGTTGCCTCGCCCGAGCAGGTACTCATTACTCTGTCGTCGGATCACGGCACCAGCCCTTCATATAACTCACCAAACAAGGTGAAGGAACGTTTTAACACTATGCAGGCCGAGGTAATAACCAATGCCTACATAGGCTCACTGCACGGCAACGGGCAGTGGGTGCTGGGCTATATCGACCGAGCTATCTATCTAAACCACAACCTCATTCGCGAGAAGGAGCTATCGCTTGCCGACTTGCAGCACGAGGTGGCTACATTCATGATGCAACTGCGAGGCGTTTCCCACGCCGTATCGGCTCACGCCATGCGTAGCAGTTATTTCGGTAGCGGATATGGCAAAAAAATGCAGAACGGCTACTACCCCCGCCGTTCGGGCGACGTTATCATAAACCTTATGCCCGGATGGATTGAGGAGAATGGCCGCAAGCGTTCATCGTCAGGTTCTATGTATTTGTATGACAGACAAGTACCGCTGATTATATTTGGTGGCGGAGTGAAGCCCGCACAGAATCACGACAGCGTTGATTTAACATCAGTAACGCCTACTATAGCACATATTCTGGGCATTACACCACCTTCGGCTGCCGAGGGCGAAAAGTTGAATATAATAAAACGATAAACACGATATGAAAGATTCAGTTCAGGAGGCCATTATCGAGGAGTTCTCGATTTTTGACGATTGGTTGGATAAATATGATTACCTTATAGAGTTAAGCGACACCCTGCCCGCAATCGCCGCCGAGCATCGCACCGACGACTACATCATCAAGGGTTGTCAGTCGCGTGTGTGGGTTGATGCACGCATGGAGGATGGCAAGGTATATTTCGCTGCCGACAGCGACGCCATAATTACAAAGGGTATCATCGCACTGCTTATCCGTGTGATGAATGGTCGCACACCGCAGGAGCTGCTCGATATGGATCTCTATTTCATCAAGGCTATCGGTCTTGAAGAGAACCTCTCGCCCACTCGCAGCAATGGCCTTTTGGCAATGATCAAGCAGATGAAGATGTACGCTTTGGCGTTTAATACACCCAAGGCCACCGATAATATATAGGTCTATAAAACGACACACAAAATGACACCGGAAGAGATACTTAAAGTCGAACACGATATTGTTCTTACGTTAAAAAATATCTATGACCCCGAGATACCTGTAAACATCTACGATCTGGGGTTGATTTACGAGATTGACTTCGACCCCGAGGGCGTGGCCAATATCCGTATGACACTCACAGCACCCAACTGCCCGATGGCCGACATTTTGATTGATGACATCAATACACAGGTCAAAAAAGTAGATGGCGTGAAGGGTGTAAATATCATTCTCACATTCGAGCCACCCTGGGACCGCAGCATGATGTCGGAGGAGGCCCTTTTGGAGCTCAACCTGCTATAACACACAACATTGCAGCTACGTCAAAATGACTAAACGCGAAGCCATAAACAGACTCAAATCGGGCGCATCATACTACGCCTGCGGAGCCTATTTGGCCAAGATTGACGAGTTGCACCGCCTTGACCTCTATAACCAGCTCGGCTTTGAACGACTGGAACGCAAGAATGGCGATATCAAAGAGTTTTTCAAGGATTGCAACAGCAACTGGGCACAGACTTTCTACCTGATGTTGCTGCGTACGATGGGCGGCATCGACAACAAGGAGCCATTCACCATTCTGGCACAGCGAGTACCCTATGCCATAGTTCTTCGCGAGAGGCTCTCGCCACACAATATCGAGGCGTTGCTGCTCGGCTCGTCGGGGCTGTTGGAGGGGTATCCGCACGACGAGTATATCCTCAATCTGAAACGTGATTTCGTCTATCTTTCAAAGAAATACAACATCGAGCCGATGTCGGCCTCGCAGTGGCGACTGACAAAGATTTATCCCAACAACCACCCCATATTGCGACTCTCGCAGATAACGACCCTTCTGGCCGAAACGCCACACATTATGGATCGCATACTGGAGTGTCGCACAAGTGACGACACGAATGCTCTGTTCAGTACGCCCACACAACCCTATTGGATAACACACTACACCCCGGCCAAGGAGTCAAAGAGTGTTGCCAAGCGTATGGGTCGCACAAAGACCGATCTGCTGGCCATAAATCTTGTCGTGCAGATGCAGTTCGCATACAGCGACTACACCCAAAGCGAGATGCTGCGTCAGCGTGCACTCTCTCTTCTGGAGGAGATTCCCGCCGAGAGCAACTCCATCATCAAACAGTGGAACAGCTACGGTAAGATAGCCCGCACGGCTTACGACTCGCAGGCTCTGCTGCAACTCGCCTTCGAATATTGTCATCACCATCGTTGCGAGGAGTGCCCCGTCGGTCGCCGCATCATCCACCAATGGGAGCAAAAGCAGCTCCCCACTGCGGAGTAATCATTCCCAAAAGGTCATAAAACTCATATATTTTGGCTCTCGTGCGTAATACGCACGCGAAGTTTTGCGTATTTGCCAATAAATCACTATATTTGTAGGATATTTATCGTTAAGTAAGTCATAACACAAAATACTATGGATATTTTAAGCAGTATTATCAAATTATTCTTCGGCTCAAAGGCCGACAAAGACCGTAAGCAGATTGAGCCTTACGTCAAGAAGATTAAGGAGATATACCCCTCAATCGAGAAACTCTCGAACGATGAGTTGCGTGAGCATAGTGCAGCCCTGATGAAAAAGATTGCCGACTTTATCGCCTCGGACGAGGCCCATATCGTTGAGCAGAAGGCCAAGTTGGAGGCTGCGGAGATTTCGCTGTCGGAGAAGGAGAGCATCTCAAAGGATATTGACAACACCACAAAGCGTATTGACGAGAAGATTGAGCAGGTGCTGGACGAGATTCTGCCCGAGGCCTTCGCCATTATGAAGGACACAGCTCGCCGTTTTACGCAGGAGGATACCGTTGTGGTTACAGCCAACGACTTTGACCGCAATCTCGCTGCCGAGAAGGATTTCGTAACCATCGAGGGCGACAAGGCTATCTATGCCACACACTGGGTTGCCGGCGGTAATGACCTGAAATGGGAGATGATACACTACGATGTGCAGCTCTTTGGCGGCGTCGTTCTTCACAAGGGTAAGATTTCGGAGATGGCTACGGGTGAGGGTAAGACCCTCGTGGCTACGCTTCCCGTATTCCTCAACGCCCTGGCTCGTAAGGGTGTTCACGTCGTTACAGTGAACGACTATCTTGCACGACGCGACTCGGAGTGGATGGGCCCGATGTATGAGTTCCACGGATTGTCGGTAGATTGCATCGACAAGCACCAGCCCAACTCTGACGCACGCCGCAAGGCATATCTGGCAGACATCACATTCGGTACAAACAACGAGTACGGCTTCGACTATCTGCGTGATAATATGGCATCTTCGCCCAAGGACCTGGTACAGCGCAAGCACCACTACGCCATTGTCGATGAGGTCGATTCAGTATTGATTGACGATGCCCGTACGCCGCTTATCATCTCTGGTCCCGTACCCAAGGGCGACGACCAGCTCTTTGAGCAGTATCGTCCGTCGATTGAGCATCTGCACTCTTTGCAGAAGAGCCTCGTGACGCAGCTGGTGGCCGAGTCACGCAAGCTCTTTGAGGCAGGTAATGCAGACGAGGGAGGTTTCCTGCTCTATCGTGCCCACAAGGGTCTGCCAAAGTATAAGCCACTCATCAAGTTCCTCTCGGAGCCGGGTATCAAGGTTCAGTTCCAGAAGACCGAGAATATCTATATGCAGGACAACAACCGTCGTATGCACGAGGTGACCGACGAATTGTTCTACATCATCGACGAGAAGATGAACTCTGTCGAGCTGACCGACAAGGGCCACGAAGCATTGTCGAGATTCTTCAACGAGGATGGCTTCTTCGTTCTGCCCGATATCGGTGAGGCTGTTGCCGAGCTGGAGAAGCAGGAACTCTCGATCGAGGAGAAGGCTCAACGCAAGGATGCCCTTATCAACGACTACTCAATCAAGTCGGAGAGAGTACATACCGTCAATCAGCTCTTGAAGGCGTACTCGATGTTCGAGAAGGATGTAGAGTATGTCGTTATGGACAACAAGGTGAAGATTGTCGATGAGCAGACAGGCCGTATCCTTGACGGTCGCCGCTACTCTGACGGCCTGCATCAGGCTATCGAGGCCAAGGAACGTGTGAAGGTGGAGGCGGCAACGCAGACCTTCGCAACAATCACCTTGCAGAACTACTTCCGTATGTATCACAAGCTGGCAGGTATGACAGGTACCGCCGAGACAGAGGCTTCTGAGTTCTGGAACATCTACAAACTGGATGTTGTGACAATCCCCACAAACCGCCCCGTTATTCGTGACGACCGCGAGGATTTGATATACAAGACCGTACGTGAGAAGTACAACGCCGTTATCGACGAGGTTGTACGCCTTGTAAATGAGGGTCGCCCCGTGTTGGTGGGTACTACTTCGGTGGAGATTTCGGAGCTTTTGAGCCGTATGCTTAAACTGCGTGGCATCAAGCACAATGTATTGAACGCCAAGCAGCACCAGCTGGAGGCACAGGTTGTTGCCGAGGCAGGTCGCAAGGGTCAGGTTACCATCGCAACCAATATGGCAGGTCGTGGTACCGATATCAAGCTCTCGCCCGAGGCAAAGGCAGCGGGAGGTCTGGCAATCATCGGTACAGAACGCCACGACAGCCGTCGTGTGGATCGCCAGTTGCGTGGTCGTGCCGGTCGTCAGGGTGACCCCGGATCTTCACAGTTCTTCGTATCGCTGGAGGACGACCTGATGCGTAAGTTCGGCTCTGCGAAGATTGCTTCGCTTATGGATCGTATGGGTATTCAGGAGGGCGAGGTTATCCAGGCCCCGATGATGACCAAGGCCATCGAGAGAGCACAGAAGAAGGTCGAGGAGAATAACTTCGGTATGCGTAAGCGACTGCTGGAGTATGACGATGTGATGAACTCACAGCGTGAGGTTATCTACACGCGTCGTCGCCACGCACTCTACGGAGAACGTATCGAGATTGACCTGAACAATATTATGTACGACTTCGCTGAGAGCTTTATGGCAGCACACGAGGGTATGGACTACGAGACATTCTCATTTGAGCTGATTCGCGAGGTTGCCGTTCAGCCTTCGTTTGACGAGGCTACATACAACGCAGCCAAGCCTCGCGAGATTATCAATATGATTGTTGATGATTTGCGAGCTCTCTACGCACGTCGTGCCAAGAGTGTTGCCGACACTGTTCGTGCCACTATGGAGAGAATCTACGAGGATAACAAGCATCAGATGGATCGCAGCATCTACTTCCCCATCACCGATGGTCACCTCGGCTTCAATGTGCCGGTAGAGTTGCAACGTTGCAAGGATTCGGACGGAGCCGAGATTTACAAGGTCTTCTCGAAGATAGTTCTCTTTACGACTATCGACGATGCTTGGCGTGAGCATCTGCGTGAGATGGACGAGTTGCGTCACAGCGTACAGAATGCCACATACGAGCAGAAAGACCCGTTGCTCATCTACAAGCTGGAGTCTTATGAGCTCTTCGCCAAGATGCTGGAGAAGGTAAACCGCGATTCGCTGGCTATCCTTAACAAGGCATATATCCCCACCCGCGAGAACAACCCCGAGTCTGTTCAGCAGCAGCGTCAGCAGAAGGCTAAGGTTGATGTGAACAAGTTGCAGGCATCACGCATGGCCGCAGCAGCCGCTGCCGGTCAGGGTGAGAAGTCAAAGCCAGCACCTATCAAGGTCGAGAAGAAGGTCGGCCGTAACGAGCCGTGTCCTTGTGGTAGCGGCAAGAAGTACAAGCATTGTCACGGCAAATTGGAGCAATAGAATATCACTATGGGATATCAGGAGGAGAAACAGCGTCAGTTAGACGAACGCTACTTGCGTATGGCACGCGTCTGGGCCGAGAACTCATACTGCGTGCGTCGTAAGGTGGGTGCACTTATCGTCAAGGATAAGATGATTATCTCGGACGGCTACAATGGCACGCCTTCGGGCTTTGAGAACATCTGCGAGGACGATATGGGCAAGACCAAGCCCTATGTCCTGCACGCCGAGGCAAACGCCATCACAAAGGTAGCCAAGAGTGCCAACAACTGCGACGGCTCAACACTCTACATCACGGCGGCACCCTGCATCGAGTGCTCAAAGCTTATCATTCAGGCAGGTATCAAGCGTGTGGTGTATAGCGACGACTATCGTTCGGAGGAGGGACTCGAACTCCTGCGTCGTGTAGGCATCGAGTGCGTAAAGTGCGAGATTGGCGAATAGTTTTTTATCCGAATAAACAAATAACCCGACCAGCTATCGTTGGTCGGGTTATTTCATTCTTTGCCAGCTCTGTCAGCCATTAGAACGGCAAATCATCGGGGTCCTCCGTCTGAACTACGGGAGCCGAAACAGGAGCTGCGGCAGGTTGCTGCACGGGAACAGTTGCGGCTGCGGGTGCTGCAGGAGCTACACCCTGACCATCGGCACGACGACCCAACAACTTTATCTCGTCAGCCAGAATCTCTGTTGAATAACGCTTGATATTATCCTTATCCACCCATTCGCGAGTACGCAAACGGCCCTCAACATAGAGCTGACTGCCCTTCTTTACATAAGAATCAACTACATT
>JAFNXQ010000002.1 GCA_017383445.1 Alistipes sp. | reverse complement strand
GTTACTATAGAAAATTATCTGGAAATTCCCAATTATTGTGTAATTTTTCTGGATGCCCTAGCGAATTGGTTACCAAACACTTGTAATATTTTTTAACTCAATAAAGACATAATAATCAAAAATTACTACCTTTGCAGAATATTACTGACCCGTTGCGGGCGTTTGTAAATTTATGGATATAGTTATCACATATGTAAATGGGTTGGACCCATTGTGGCAAAAAGATTACGAACAGCACACCAATATACCCATATTGGAGAAGCGTTTTCGTGACTGGGGTACGCTGCGTTATCTACTACGAGGCATAGAGGTTAATATGCCCTTCATCCGTCGTGTGCATCTGGTTGTTGCCCGTGATAGCCAGGTACCTGAATGGGTTAATCGCCAGGAGGTGAATATAGTCCTGCACAAGGACATCATCCCCGAAGAGTACCTCCCTACATTCAACTGCAACCCCATTGAGATGCATCTGCATCGCATAAAGGATCTGGACGAGGAGTATCTCTACTTCAACGACGATCTCTACCCTATGGCCAAGTGTGAGCCTACCGACTTCTTCCGCCAGGGCAAGGGCGTTTTAGGATTTAGTCATCACCTCATCGTCGCAGGCATGTATAAGCAGATATGCAAGAACTCCGACTCGGCAGCCCGCAAAGCGTTGGGAATTAGTTCTTCGTGCTGGTTCATCAGACCACAGCACACCTGTACGCCGATGTTCCGCAGCGAGTGCGAGAAGGTATATGGCATATTGAAGGAGGATATTTTAGCGACACTGACACGCACGCGTGAGGGTAACAACCTCAACCAATATCTCTTCCTTGATTATCTCTACTACAAAGGACGTATCATCCGGAAGAAGGTATCAAACAAGCATATTTCGGTAGGAATAACCTCCATCTCAAAGATCAAATCAGCAATACTCAACCCCTCGGCAAATCTGCTCTGTATAAACGATGTGCATCTCAGCGAGAAGCGTTACGAGGATATGCGAAAGGCTGTGCTTGATGCCTTTGAGGAGAAGTTCCCACAGAAATCAAAATTCGAGAATTAGCATTGTGAATGCCGGTGTGCAGACACATTCAGGATAGTTTATGACAACACAAAACGAAAAGCAACAATCCTTCCCAATTGACCTGATATATATGTGGGTGGATGGCAATGACCCTGCTTGGAGAGCCAAGCGTCAGAAATATATGCCGTCAAATGCCAACTCTTCGAGCCAGACCACTGCCGAGGCACGCTGGCGTAATAACGACGAGCTACGATTCTCGCTGCGTTCGGTTGAGATGTTTGCTCCGTGGATAAATCATATATATGTTGTAACCGACAATCAGCGTCCCGAATGGCTCAACACAGAGCATCCGAAGCTGACAGTGGTAGATCATACGGAGATTATGCCCGCCGATGCTCTTCCCGTATTCAACAGCAGCGCCATTGAGAGTTGTATATATAAGATTCCGGGGCTGAGTGAGCATTTTCTGATGGGCAACGACGACACCCTCTTTACAGCGGCGGTAACACCCGACATCTTCTTCAAAGAGGATGGTCGCCCGATTGTTCGCCTGAACAGATTCAATCGCTTTAAGTGGGCTCGCCGAGGCAACTATACCAAGATGTTGTGGCATATGCAGGAGTTAGTCAAGCAAGCGTGCGGCAAGATGATACCCTATGCTCCACACCACAACTTTGACGCCTATCGCAAGAGTGATTTCGAACATTGCGTTTCGTTGCACCCTGAAGCATGGGAGAGAACAGCCCATAGCCGTTTCCGCCAGAACGACGATATGCACCGCAGTTTTGTGAGTTATTACACCATTGCCACAGGACGTGCCGAATTGCGTCGCATCAGCCGTTACAACCGAATAGATGGCTTTTGGAATCATCTGCGTGCAGCCATGTCCAACACATTTGCCAACGACTCACGCTGCATACGCCTCAACAAGATGGACTTCAAGGCTGTGATGCGTAAATACAATCCACTGATGATATGTATGAACGACAATGAACGTTCTACGGAGGCCGATTGTCAGCGTATGGTTGATTTCCTGACGGAGATGTTCCCCGACAAATGTTCGTTTGAGAAGTAATCAATGACAAAAATAACACAAAGGGCTATTCGGTTGAATAGCCCTTTGTGTTATGCGGGTGTTGGCCTGCTTATTGCAAATGTCAGCACTTGCTGATACCGATGCGTGCCTCCTCGTTGTCCTTCTCCAGTTTCTCATCCTCCTCCCAGTCGAACATCTCAAACTCCCGACGACCGCCAAGCGAAAAGCGGGTATAGGTGATAGGCAGACCTCTCTCCAGGAACTTCGTTTCATAGGCGGTCTTGACCGACAACTTCTCATCGGCGAAGCCCGTTCCGTAGATATCGTTATTGGAAGCCTCACACTTTAAGTCGAAATGGCGTACCACCTCGTTGGTATAGCCATAGAGGTGCTGCGAGTCGGTTTTCAGATTTATCCAGCCATCGGATGCAAGGAATTGAGCATAATATTCCAGGAAGATAGGCGAAGTAAGACGCTTCTTTGCACGGCGTGTTTTAAGTTGCGGATCGGGGAAGGTAATCCATATCTCGGCAACCTCGCCCGCCGCAAAGAATGAGTTGATAAACTCAATACGCGTACGCAGAAAGCCTACATTAGGCATCTTCTGTTCGGTGGCAGTCTTGGCACCTCGCCACATGCGGGCACCCTTGATATCGATACCTATATAATTACAATTAGGATTGCGTGCTGCCAGGGCTACCGTATATTCGCCCTTGCCGCAGCCAAGCTCCAGAATTATAGGGTTGTCGTTATGGAAGAAATCCTCGTGCCAACGACCCTTCAAAGGGTGGTCCTTGTGAAAAATATCATCAAATTCAGGCTGCACAAGGCAACTGAAAGTAAGATTCTCCGCAAATCGACGCAATTTATCTTTTCCCATTATCTACAATTATTTCATTTGAAAATTTATACCGACCGACTCTACGCCCGACACCGCAACCACCGGCTCAATGCCTATCACATAGACTCCCTGCTTATCGAATATCACATTGCGACGATACGGCACCAGCACATCGGCACTATACTCGGTGGCCTTATTCCACTCAACCTTCACTGGGATATACAATCTCTCGGTGTATCGCAACGAATCGGGTGTTATGGTGGTTATCCGCACATCAAGCGTATCGGCCACGAAATGCCGATTGACATGGAACAGCATATCCATATCGCACAGGCGGGCGTCGTCATCACTCTTGTTTTCATACTGAACGACAGCCTCTTCCTGCCACTCAACGACATTGACATCGGTATATCGCACCACATTGTCGGGCATACTGCAACCTGCCAGGCTAAACGCTATGGACAGAATCACAACACACCAGCACACTACCCTATTTGACGGCATTCGCAGCATTACTCCTGTTTGGGTGTTGAGTTCTGTCCGCCATTTGACTCGCCTCCGCCATTGCGGTTGCCTCTGTGACGATTGTCGCGGCCTCGGCGGTCATTATTGCGGCGTTGTGGTCTATCCTGACGCTGATGGTGTTCGCCCTCGCCGTTACCCTTTTCGCCATTTTGTGGCGTTGCAGCACGTTCCTCCGCACGGCCCTGACGCTGACCTCTGTCACGGCGATCTCCGCGACCCTTGCGACGGCGATTCTGCTTATCGAAACGCGTGATGCTATCCTCCTCGGTGCGGAATGTAGGCTCCTCAACCGCTGCTGTACTATTAGCATCCACGATTGACTCCACCTTCTTGCCGGCACGATTCATTGCAACAATCTCACGCACTCGCGAGGTGGGAATTGTAACCACATTGGCCATAGTATCCTTGCTGGTACTGAACGACATCATTCGACCCAGAATATCGGTCTTGACGAGATAATATTCGCCATCCATAGCCTGCAACGGCTCCCTTACACGTGGCAGGGTCTGACGAGCATCGGCATAGACATCGTACTCGTACATCAGGCAGCACTTCAACTTCGAGCACTGACCCGCCAGCTTCAACGGGTTGAGTGAAATATCCTGCACGCGGGCAGCGTTGGTCGTAACACTCGAAAAGCTCGATATCCACGAAGCACAACACAACTCTCGGCCACACGCACCAATACCACCGATACGGCCGGCCTCCTGACGCGCTCCAATCTGCTTCATCTCGATACGGATATGGAAGCGTTCGGCGAAGACCTTGATAAGTTCGCGGAAATCAACTCGGCCCTCGGCGATATAGTAGAAGATGGCCTTCACCTTATCGCCCTGATACTCCACATCGCCAATCTTCATATCAAGACCCATCTCGGCAGCAATCTGACGCGACTGAATCATCGTGTCGTGCTCCAGGGCGATAGCCTCCTGCCAGCGTTCGATATCATAGGGTTTGGCCTTGCGGTAAATCTTCTTATACTCGCCATTGAACGGAGTGAAGCCCGTACGGCGAATCTGCTTCGCCACCATATCGCCCGTCAGCGAGATGATGCCGATATCGTGACCCGGCGAAGCCTCAACAGCGACAATATCGCCACGTTTCAACGGCAGATTATTGACGTTTTTGTAGTAAGAACGGCGTGTATTCTTGAAACGCACCTCAAAAATATCGGTCGGTACATTATCGGGATACTCCTCCAACCAGGGTGTCTCGTGCAGTTTGTAGCAACCCTCGACGGGCTCCACACGCACCTCATCACCGCAGTCGCAGGTCACGAATCCACGCCCCATTTCGGGTATATGTTTTTTAGAACAGTTGTCCATAGATGCAAATTTTCCGTAAAGGTAAGAAAAAATTTTTAATTTTTCATATTCACTTGCTCTCTTGCCTCCAAACGCCTTACATCGCGTCTTACACGCAGAATCGTAAGCAAGGCACAGGTCGAAAGACCGACGATAAAGCCCATAATAAGTCCGACAGCTCCAAAGCCGCAGTCAAACGCAAGGAAATAGCCCACAGGGATATTGAAAACGACATACGAAATGATGACAATCGGCATAATAACCTTCACATCCTGCAAGCCTCGCAAAATGCTTATCGAGATAGCCTGCAAGCAGTCCGACACCTGAAACAGGGCGATGAAGATAAGCATCGTAGCCGTAAGCTCGATGGTCGGCTCATTAGAGGTGAACAGACGCGGAATATCGTAACGGAAGATGATGAAAAGCACCGCCACCGTAACATTCCACGCAAGGCCCATCATATAGGCCGCATTGACCGTACGACGCAGCGTCGAAAAGTCGCGGCGGCCGTAGATATGCGAGCAGAGGATAGTCGTTGCCGAACCGATAGCCACCACAATCATAAACGTCACGTTCATCATATTGGTTCCAATCTGGTAGGCACTCACGGCGTGGGCTCCGAAAGCCAGAACCATAATACCCGCCACAACGAAGGCACTCGCCTCCATAAGCATCTGGAAGGCGATAGGAGTACCCACCTTCAAGATGTTGTATATCGTACGCAGACGCACCATCGAACGCGAAAACAGCTCGGATGTATATTCGCGGAAACGGGGCGTAAGCAGGAAATATCCCGCCAGAATCACAGCCTGCAAGATGCGGGCAACAAGCGTTGCATAGCCGGCTCCCACAGCACCCATAGGCTCAAAACCGCACTTACCGAAGATAAATACCCAATTGAGCAGAATATTCACAGTGTTGGCAATGATAACCGTAACCATAGCGATACGGGTATTACCGACACCCTCCAGGAACTGCTTGACGGTACAAACCACCATTATAGGCAACATACTCCACACTATGGAGTCGAAATATGGCAGAGCCTGCTCCACAACGCCGGCAGTAGAGCCATCACCACCCGTCATTATATCGCCCAACATTCCCAGCAGGGGACGAATGGCGACAAGCAAGCCCACCGACAAGAATCCTATAACAGAGAACAGAACAACACCATTCTGCAACAACTCCGACACCTGACGCTTCTCGCCTCGTGCAAAATGCTCTCCCACCAATGGCGTAAGACCGAACGACAAGCCCATAGCCGCCACGAAGACGATATAGAAGATACTCGTAGCAAACGACACCGCCGCCAGAGGTGTCGGGTCATCGCCACCATAGTAGCCCACCATGGCCGTATCGGCCAGCTGTACGGTAATCTGCCCTATCTGTGAGAGGATTACGGGAAAGGCCAGTTGCAAATTTGCCTTATAATATGGTTTATATGTACTCAATAGCTTCATAACGGGTGCAAAGATAACAATTTTCGCAGGAAATATTCGTTATATGTATGCACAGCAGAATCTTTATCGGTCGATTCGTAATATTTGTGGTGTGGATTGGTGTATTTGCCGAAAATGCGACCCATTATCACTGCATATTGGACCATAAGTACACAATCCATTGCTCAATAGCACAAATAGGCTAACTTTGCTGGCAAATAGGTAAAGAAAAACAAAATTTTATAGACAAATGATACAATATTATGATTGGTTACCGCAAATCGAGTCTTTCGACAATGTAGAGTCTATCGAAAACGAGATTGCGATATTTACCTACTCAGATCTTGTAGGCAAAATTGACAAGAGGATATATACCATACTCAAAAGCCCGCACAAGTTTGACTTCTTCCTGATTATGTTCCACACGAAGGGCGAAATCAGGATGAAAATTGATATGGTTGAACATTGTGCCGACACTCCGTCAAACATCATAAAGGTTGCTCCCGGACAAATTGTGTCGCTGGAGGAGTACAGCGACGATTTTGACGCCACCGTCATCATCATATCAAAACGCTTTTTGGAGAGTCTTCTGGTATATATCAACGGCTCTATTCCGCTTCGCATAGGAACAAATATGGACTGCATAGTCAAGGTAAGCAGCCAGGAAAGAGCAATGTTAGAGATGCTCATACGTGCCATTCGTCACATCCTGAGCAACAAGGAGAACCCCTACCGATTGCAGGTTGTGCAGCACGTCATTATGGCTATATTCTACTCGTCGGAGCAGATTCGCAACATCGACAGCAACGAGACTCCCCGTTCCAATGCCGATGTATTGTCGAAGGAGTTTCTGGGGTTGGTAAAAGATAACTTCCGACGCGAACGACAGCTACAATTCTATGCCGACAAGCTCTGTATCACACCGCGTTACCTGTCGCGAGTGGTGAAGGAGACGACCAACTCATCGGCTGCCGAGTGGATTGAACGATATGTAGTGTTGGAAGCCCGTGCTTTGCTCAAATCGACCAATATGACCATACAGCAGATCAGCGATGAGCTGAACTTCCCGTCGCAGACCTTCTTTGGCAAATATTTCAAGCGTCGCGTAGGCGTATCGCCCAAAGAGTATCGCCGCAAAGGTTGATGGCTATGATATAAAGGTTTGATTTTTGCATTAAGAATTGTTATTTTTGCATAGATTTTCAGCACAGCGGCAAATGGATAAGCAGAGAGTAAAACTAACGGCAAGATCGGGACTCATACTCGAAGGTGGCGGTATGCGTGGCGTATTTACCTGCGGAGTGCTGGATAACCTGATGGATCGCGGCATACGCTTCCCATACACCATAGGTGTAAGTGCCGGTGCCTGCAATGGTCTGTCCTATATGTCGGGGCAGCGAGGCAGAGCCAAATTCAGCAATATCGACCTGCTGGAGAAGTATCGCTACATAGGCTTCAAACAGCTGCTTACCAAACGTAATATTATGGATTTCGACCTGCTGTTCCACACCTTTCCGGAGCAGATCATTCCATATGACTATGAGGCCCTGGCCGCCAGCAAGGAACGCTACGAGATGGTCACCACAAGTTGCCGCACGGGCGAGGCGTGCTACTACGAAGAGAAGCACAACCCGACACGCATCATCGACATAGTGAAGGCTTCGAGCAGTCTGCCGTTTGTCTGCCCCATCGCCTACGTTGATGGCGAGCCGATGCTCGATGGAGGCATCGCAGACTCTATACCGCTGCAACGAGCCCGCGAGTTGGGTTTTGATAATAATGTAGTTGTTTTAACACGAAACAAGGGCTACCGCAAACCGCAAAAGCCGACAAAAGTACTACCGTTTTTCTATGATAACTATCCTGCTTTGTGCCAGACTATTCGCAATCGTAATTCGGTCTATAACCAGCAGATTTCGTTGATTGAAAGGCTTGAAGATGAGGGCTCACTGACCGTGATACGCCCCCAAAAGCCTATCGTTGTAGATAGAATGGAACGTGACACGAGAAAACTGCTGGCTCTCTATGACGAGGGCTATGCCTGCGCCGATGCAGTTATATTTGAGTAGATATCAACACTATAAAACAATCACTAACAACTAAAATTCAAGATTATGGAGACAAAAGAGAAGGTATTACAGACAATGAAGGAGGCAGGCGAGCCTCTGAACGCAGGTAAGATTGCAGAACTCAGCGGCCTTGACCGCAAGGAGGTTGATAAGGCGATGAAGCAGCTCAAGGACGAGGGTGCAATTGTTTCACCCGTTCGCTGCAAGTGGGCTCCCGCCGAGTAGGCAACTCTGCAAAAAACAAGCAAGCGGCAGGTCTTCTAACAGACTTGCCGCTTATTTTTAAGATTACCCACGACTATTCTACCCAACATTGTTGATTTCCGAGTGGTCATAATCCCCGAACCAGCGTTGCAGGCGATCCTGGGCCTGGGTCTTGACCTCCGGCGTGATGTTGCTCGCCACACGGGCGAGAGCCAGCAGAAGAGCCCCAAAGTCGTCGGTGTAGCCCGTTGCGGGGATAAAGTCGGGTATCAAGTCGGTGGGAAGAATAAAATATCCCAAAGCACCGATTATCAATGCTCTATCGGCAGCCGAGGTCTTCTCGCTTTTCAGGGCATAAAAGAGCAACAAGGCGGCATACACGACCTTTATGCCAGCCTTTCTGGCAACCTTCGTAACCTTACCCCAGAGCCCCCTCTCGGAGTAATTTTTCTGATATTTCACAATCTCTTGCGGCGACTTCAACTCTTCGAGTTCGCCATTCAAGCGTTTCTCTTCCATCTTCACAGATTGCTTATGCACCAAGGATTTTATTTATGAGTACGACCCGTAGCGAGCCCTTCAAGTATCTCGTCGTCCGACGCAACTTCCTTGCAAAGTATCCACACAATTACATTTCTGTCGTGTTTATCGTCAATCGTGCTCTCCTTACGCACGACATATGTCTGTTCCAGAGCCCAGCCACGCTTCGACATATAGTTCATCGCAACTATCATTGTCGGAAAGTCAATACGCCTGCCCGACTCATCAACAAGGTAGTTACGGCGCTGGTCCTCCTGTCCGTAATCGATTCTGATACCCGATACGGAGTTGGAACCAACCACCTGCTCGCCAATAACAGAGCAATAGGCCTTATACTTCTCCTGTGCTTCGGCTACAAAACAGCACAACAGACACGCCAAAATCAATAAACATCGTTTCATAGCAGTAATACATTACAATTTATTCACCCAAAGATAACTATTTTCATCCAAAAACATAACGATTGCGAGATGTTTTTATTGCAAAGGCCAACAATATAGTTGCAGGCAGGGCACTGCGAAAACGACACACAATAGTTTTGTTTTTAGTGATATGTTTACTATCTTTGCGACAAACTATATTCAACAGATTAATGAAAAAATCACTTATTTTCAGCGTCGTAATATCAATGATGATATTTATGGCGTGTTCGCCAAGCCCCAGCAACACTGATGGCACACCCATAATCAGCGTTCTTCCGAAGCAGATTTCGATATCGGCTGAGGGTGGCTCAAAGAGTGTTACCATCGAGGCTAACTGCCAATGGATTGCCAACCCCGAGGATACCTGGGTATCGGTCTCAAACAAGTTAGGCAATGCGGGCGTATCTCAGAATCTTATCACCATTCAGCCCAACTCCGACACCAAAGAGAGATCGACGGCTGTGGTTGTTCGCAGTAAGGATTCGACAGCCTCACAAAGCGTGATAATCACACAGGAGGCCTATATCGTTCCGGAGAATGGACCAATATCGGTTACTGAGGCGTTGTCGGTTGATGAAAAAACAGATGTTAAAATCAAGGAATCAACCGTAGTGGCTGTTTCTGACCGTTCTTTCCTTATTACCGACGGCAATAGCTACATCCTTGCATACAAGGGTAGTAATACGGGGCTGGAAGTAGGCGACAAGGTTACCGTAGAGGCAACAATGGGCATATATTGCGGTAAGCCGCAGTTGAATAACCCCAAGGCAATGAAGGTAGGACACACCGACTACACCCACCCCACTCCGCAGACGATGGACGCCGACGGCATTCAGCAGTTTGTCAGCAACCCGACAATTAAATATATCAAAATGACGGGCCGTCTTTTAAAGAGTGGCAACTATTGGAATATTGAAGTTCCAGGCTCTGCAACGGCAGGCTCACTCGCCTCTCCCACTTCGGAGATGTGCCCCGACTCATGGGATGGACAGGTTGTCGAGATTCAGGGATACACATTATATGTAACAACCAGCAACGACACCAATTACGCGTGCGTAATCGCCACAAATATAAAGATTGTGGAGGATAACAATGATGCACTCTTCTACCGCGACTGGGCGGAGTTGCCATTGTGCGACGACAGAGGCTCAGACTTCCAGTATGTATCACACGGCGATATCTCGGTAGGTGGCAAGAGTGGTCAGCGTAACTTCACTTTGTGTTTCGACCGCAACAGCAAGGGTGCTATCTGGGTAGCTTACCCATTGCATAGTTGTCATCGTGGCAGCGGAAACCGTACCGATGGCTGGGAGTACGACCCCAAGATTCCGACACAGTATCAGCCTCGCCTTTACAGTTCATACGGCTCATATACACGCGGTCATCAGTTGCCTTCATCAAGTCGTAACAAGACAAAGGATATAAACAGAGCCACATTCTATTTCTCGAATATGACACCGCAGACATCGACTTTTAACTCAGGCGTATGGGCGAAATTGGAAGGCAGCGTTCAGGATAATGTATGTAGTGACACTCTCTATGTGGTTTCGGGTGCTATATTCGATGGGCAGCACGACTCATCGGTAGATGTAACCACAACCGACAAGAGTGGTAATGTTTGTGCTGTTCCGTCACATTATTACAAGGCGTTGCTCCGCACAAAGAGCGGTTCGACAGGCAAGGCTATCAGAAGTATCAATAAAGCTGAAGATTTGCAGGCGATTGCTATATTGATGAAGCACGTAGATTATTCAACTTCATTGCAGAGTAGCGATATTATCAGCATCGAGGAGTTGGAGGAGATTACAGGCGTTACATTCTTCCCTTCGATAAATGATGCTATCGAGAAAGAGGTCAAGAAACAGAAAAACAGAAGTGCCTGGAAGAATCTGTAAACCAGACAAGATGTACATAGAACAAGCCATTCCTTTTAAGGAGTGGCTTTTTGTTTATAACGCCAGTCAGAGGCCATTTTATGTCATCTTTGGACCATTTATCATGCCGACAACAGAAAATTGTCGATTTTGATTGAAAATATATGTAATGATTTTTTGAGGAACAAAATTTTGTACTATATTTGCACCGTCGATCAATGAATAATCGTTCGATTATTTAGTTTTCAACGAATTAAAAACACAACATTATATGCAAGATTTGAATGCCTTGGAAGGCAAATCCCTCGCAGAGTTGCGAGAAATTGCAAAAGTGCTTGGGATAACTGACACCTCTTTGAAAAAGAAGGAGTTATTACAACGTATCATTAGTGTCGCAACATCTGATGTCCCCGCAGAACAGGAGAACACAACAACCACCCCTAACAATGAGGCAGAAGCTCCACGCAAACGAGGCCGTCGTCCGAGGATGAGCACACTACGTGTGGAGGAGAACACGCCAACAGGCAGTTCGGAGACACCACGTTCATTTATAATCGAGGAGAGAACAACGGTTGAAAAACCACAATCTATACGCCCAATTACAGAGGATACAAAGCCGGAAGCAATTGCAGAGCCTACTGTCAATACATCAGCAGATGCCACAGTAGATGCTGCACAGGTTACAGAGCAGCCACAGCCCAAGCGTCGTGGTCGTAAGCCCAAGGCTTTGAAGGAGCAGGAGGCTGCGGCGGCGGCAAACAACACAGCAGAGGTTTCAATAGCAGAGCCGTCAGAGCCGACAACAAAGAAGGCTGCATCACCCGCCACTCCGGAGGCTTCGCGTGAGCAGATAAAGGAGTATTTTGCAGGCGAGATTACCGGCGAGGGCGTATTGGAGGTAATGCCTGACGGATATGGATTCCTGCGTTCGGCAGATTACAACTACCTCAACTCGCCCGACGACATCTATGTTTCACCTTCGCAAATCAAGCTCTTCGGCTTGAAGGCAGGCGATACTATCAGTGGTATTATACACCCACCCAAGGAGGGCGAGAAATACTTCCCACTGATTCGCGTAAATGAGATTAACGGTCTCAAACCAGAATATGTCCGCGACCGCGTACAGTTTGAGTATATGACACCTCTCTTCCCAAGCGAGAAGTTCAATCTTACGGGCAAGGGTCACAACTCTCTCTCAAATCGCGTGGTTGATCTCTTCTCACCCATAGGCAAGGGTCAGCGTGGTCTTATCGTGGCACAGCCCAAGACGGGTAAGACTATGTTGTTGCAGTCTATAGCCAACGCCATTGCCGACAACCATCCTGAGGTATATATGATTGTCCTGCTGATTGACGAACGTCCGGAGGAGGTTACCGAGATGGCTCGCAACGTAAAAGCCGAGGTTGTCGCTTCGACATTCGACGAGCAGGCATCTCGCCACGTGAAGGTTGCCGAGATGGTTCTGGAGAAGGCAAAGCGCATGGTCGAGTGTGGTCACGATGTGGTTATCTTCCTTGACTCTATCACCCGTCTTG
>JAFNXQ010000017.1 GCA_017383445.1 Alistipes sp. | reverse complement strand
ATGTAATCCTCGATGCAAAGGATTTTCCCGTTAAGATGACTGCTTATACTCCTTGCTTCCGCCGTGAGGCTGGCTCGTATGGTAAGGATGTGCGAGGCCTTAACCGTCTGCACCAGTTCGACAAGGTTGAGATCGTGCAGTTGGCTCTGCCCGAGAACTCTTACGAGGCTCTGGACGGTATGGTTGCACACGTTGAGAAGATTGTTGCATCGTTGGGCTTGCCTTATCGTATCCTGCGTCTGTGCGGTGGCGATATGTCGTTCACATCGGCATTGACCTACGATTTCGAGGTATATTCTGAAGCACAGCAGCGTTGGTTGGAGGTATCGTCAGTTTCTAACTTCGAGTCATTCCAGGCCAATCGTTTGAAGTTGCGTTACCGCGATGAGAACAAGAAGACACAGCTTGCACACACTTTGAATGGTTCTTCTTTGGCTTTGCCGCGAATTGTGGCAGCATTGTTGGAGAACTTCCAGACAGAGGAGGGAATACGTATTCCTGAGGTATTGGTACCTTATACAGGTTTTGATATTATCAAATAAAAGTTTATATTTGCAATAAATAAACATTAACACTTAAAAAATATAGAGTTATGGCTTACAAAATTTCAGATGCATGCGTAGCATGCGGTACTTGTATCGACGAATGTCCTGTTGAGGCTATCTCTGCAGGTGATATCTATGTAATTGATGCTGATAAGTGCATCGACTGCGGTACTTGCGCAGGTGTTTGCCCATCAGAGGCTATCTCTGCTGAGTAAAGGCTTTCGATTACTCACAAAGAATAGAGGCTACCATTTTATGGTGGCCTCTGTTGTTTGTGAATTGTTTGCAGGATGTGAGGTGAACGATAGTAAATAATAAGGCCTGCCGGACGAAAATCTGGCAGGCCTTGATGTTTGTGTATATACGATGTGTTATGAACGAATCTGTGCTGCGGCACGCTGCTCGAACTGGCGGGTGAGGTTGGCCATAACCTTCTCGATAGTCTTATCGTTCAGGGTCTGGGTCTTATCCTCCAAAGTAAAGCCCAGGGCGTATGACTTCTTGCCCTCGGGTAGCTTGTCACCCTCGTAAACATCAAACAGTGTAACTCGCTTCAAGAGCTTCTTCTCGGTTGCAAAGGCAATCTCACGCAACTGAGAGAAAGTAACACTCTTATCCACCAGCAGAGCCAGGTCGCGTTTCACCTCGGGGAACTTCGACAGCTCCTCAACGGCGATACGCTGCTTCTTGGCGGCACGCACGATGAGCTCAAAGTCTATCTCGGCGAAATAAACGGGCTGCTTGATATCGAACTTACGCAGAATAGCGGGAGCTACGACACCCATCTCGACCATACGCTTGTTACCCTGCATCAAGGCCACAGCGTCGGCGTAGAGGTCGCTTGCGAGAGCATCGCTACGCAATGCATAGATGTCGATACCGAAACGACGCAACAACTTCTCAACCGTAGCACGCAAGGTGTATAAAGATGCCGACTGAGCCTTCACATTCCACGAGGGAGCTGCGTCAAGGCCCGTAACGGCAATCGCGATGCGATACTTCTCCGAGTAGCGGGCCAGAGGATTCTCCTCGTTTTCTACTGTTGAGTCGTAGAAGTAGCAGTTACCAAGCTCGAAGAGTTTAAGGTCAGCATTGCGGTGGTTGATATTGAGCTCTACCGCCTCCAAAGCGTTGAACAGCAAGGTCTGACGCATAACATTGAGGTCGGCACTCAGTGGGTTCATAATCTTCACGCAGTTCTCTGCCTTGTATGCCTCCAAACCGTCGTAATAAGCAGCCTTGGTGAGTGAGTTCGACATTATCTCGGTGTAGCCACACGCAGCCAAGTGGTCGGCGGCGATGTTGATAAGCTTGTTCTTGTCGGGGCGTGGAGCATACGACAAGGTAGAGTGTACCGCTGCGGGAATCTCCACATTATTATATCCATAGATACGCAGGATATCCTCCACAAGGTCGGCCTCACGCTGCACATCTACGCGATATGGCGGAACGGCAACGGTCAGTGTACGGCCCTCCTCCTTCAAAATCTTTACCTCCAACGCATCGAGAATGGTGCGAACCGTCGTCTCGGGAATATCCTTGCCGATGAGCATATTCACGCGGTCAAGCGATAACTCAAAGACAAAATCCTCGGCCGGAGTGGGGTTGATATCGGTAATCTGGCTCGAAATCTTACCGCCTGCAAGCTCCTTGAAGAGGAGTGCGGCACGCTTCAGGGCATATACCTGAATGTTGGGGTCTATGCCGCGTTCGAAACGGAATGAAGCATCGGTGTTAAGGCCGTGACGCTTTGCCGAACGGCGGATTGATACGGGATTGAAGTATGCACTTTCAAGGAAGATATTCTTTGTCGTGTCGCTGACGCCTGAGTCCAGACCGCCATAGACACCACCGATACACATTGGCTTTTCTGCAGAGCAAATCATCAAATCCTCCTTCGAGAGCTTGCGTTCAACGCCGTCAAGCGTGATGAAGGGTGTGCCCTCGTCGCAGTTCTTCACTACAATCTTGTGTCCTTCAACCTTGTCGGCATCGAAGGCGTGAAGGGGCTGACCCAACTCGAAAAGTACATAGTTTGTGATATCCACAAGGTTATTCTTCGGATTGATACCCGCTGCACGAAGCTCGTTCTGCATCCACTCGGGTGATGGGGCAATCTTGCAGTCGGTGATGGTAAGACCCGCATAACGGGGTGCGGCCTCGCTATTCTCAACAACAACCTCAAAGGGCATATCCTCGTTGTCGATAGCGAACTCCTCAACCGAGGGCAGGCTCAGCTTTACATCCTTGCCCTGTGAACGCAGGTAAGCAACCAAGTCGCGAGCTACGCCGATGTGCGAAGCGGCATCCACGCGGTTGGGTGTAAGACCAATGCCGATGAGGTAGTCATCCTGCACGTTGAGATAGTCGCGTGCTGCCATACCTACCACAGCATCTGCTGGCAACTCCATAATGCCGTCGTGTGACTCGCCAATGCCCAGCTCGTCCTCGGCACACAACATACCGAGTGACTCCACACCGCGAATCTTGCTACGCTTAATCTTGAACTCCTCCTCGCCACCATTGGGGTAGAGCACTGCACCTACCGTAGCACACAAAACCTTCAGACCCTTGCGGCAGTTGGGTGCACCACAAACAATGTTCAGGGGAGCCTCGCCACCTACATCTACCGTGGTGATGTGTAGGTGGTCAGAGTCGGGGTGGTCCTCGCAGGTGAGCACCTTGCCAACAACAACGCCCTGCAAGCCGCCACGAATAGTCTCAATCTTGCGGAAATCCTCCACTTCAAGACCAATGTCGGTGAGAATGGTCGCAATCTCCTCGGCTGTGAGGTCGGTGTCGATATACTTCTTTAACCAGTTAAGTGAAATGTTCATAGTTATATGTTTTTACGATTTATTCTATTTTCTAACTTGCAAAGGTAATGAAAAATCGCAATATAACATCAATTTGAAGAGTGAAAGTTTTTGAATTTGTGCTATCTTTGTCGCACTAAATGATTCGAAATATGAATGCAATATCGAAATATGGCCGATTGGTGAAGTTCTCGCATACGATTTTCGCTATGCCCTTTGCTCTTATGTCGTTTACCTATGCCGTTAAGACTATGCCTGCAGATGCCACACTGAATGTATGGGTGCTGCTCGTGCAAGTTGTTCTGTGTATGGTCTTTGCACGCAATGTAGCTATGGGCTTTAACCGCTGGGCCGACAGGGATATCGATGCGAAGAATCCCCGTACAGCACAGCGTGAGATACCGGCGGGAGAGATTTCGCCACGTGCTGCTATCACATTTGTTGCAATAAATGCAGTGGCATTTGTCCTGACGACCCTTACGATCAACTCGCTTACGGCATGGCTCTCGCCCGTAGCCCTTGCTGTGGTGATGTTTTACAGCTATTGCAAGCGTTTTACCTCGCTGGCACACCTTGTTCTGGGGCTTTCTCTCTCGATTGCTCCCGTGGGTGCTTATATTGCCGTAAGAGGAGAGTTTGCACTCGTTCCCTGCATCCTTGCACTGGTCGTTTTGACCTGGTGCGGAGGTTTCGATATCATCTATGCTTTGCAGGATTGTGCTTTTGACCGAGAGCAGGGCTTGCACTCCATTCCGGCCCGATTTTCGGCCCGTACATCGCTTATGATAAGCATCGCCCTGCACGCAGTCAGTGTGGCCTCTCTGGTGTGGTTTATGACGGAGGTCGGAGCCAATTGGCTGATGTGGTGCGGTGCGGCAGTCTTTGCCTCGATCCTTGTGCTGGAGCATATTCTCGTAACTCCCACTCGTCAGCGTAATATCGGCATCGCGTTCGGTACACTGAATGGCCTTGCGTCGTTGTCGTTGGCAGTGCTCTTTATCGTAGGTCTGCTTCTTTTGTAATCGGTTGATTATGTGGCTTGTATTGGCATTTGTTTCGGCTGCTTTGCTGGGTCTTTATGATGTGGCAAAGAAGTACTCTTTACGCGATAATGCAGTGCCTGTCGTGCTGTTGCTGAACACCCTCTTTTCGACACTTCTTTTCTCGCCGTTTATCATCTCTGCGGAGTGCGGTGCGGGGTGGTTTGACGGAACACTTTTTGAGGTTGCTCACGGCTCGTGGCACGACCATATTTTGGTCATCATAAAGTCGGCAATCGTGCTTTCGTCGTGGATTTTCGGATATATCGGAATAAAGCATCTTCCCATAACTATCGTAGGCCCGATTAACGCCACACGCCCTGTGTTGGTGCTGCTGGGTGCGTTGCTGATTTTTGGCGAGAGGCTGAATGGCTTGCAGTGGGTGGGTGTTACACTCGCCATTGTGTCGGTATTTCTGCTCTCGCGGGCAGGGCGTAAGGAGGGAATCGATTTTAAGAATAATATCTGGATTCTCTCAATTGCGGCTGCTGCGGTTATGGGTGCTGTGAGTGGCCTTTATGACCGCTATATTATGCGTGAACTGGAGCCCGTCTTTGTGCAGAGCTGGTATAATTTGTATCAGTTTCTGATGATGTCGGTGGCGGTTGTTGTCCTGCGTCTGGTGCAGGGCAAGGGTATTGCCTTCCGCTGGACTTGGGCTATCCCGATGATATCTGTTCTGCTCTCGGCTGCCGATCTGGCCTATCTTGTGGCTCTGTCCAACGAGGAGGCGATGATATCGGTTGTGTCGATGGTGCGACGTTCGTCGGTTGTGGTGTCGTTTGCCTGCGGTGCGTTACTCTTCAAGGAGGGTAATCTGCGTGCCAAAGCGTGGGATCTGGTGCTTATCCTTGTGGGTATGATATTCCTTTACCTTGGCTCACGATAGCCTTTTGCAGTGTATTATTGCCCTTTTTTGACACATCTTTTCAAATAAATAAAGGTACGTAATTGAGATTAGGGAATAATTTATTACCTTTGCACGATTATATATTGACGAAAAAGTAAAATTATATACGGAATGAAAAATATCCGCAATTTTTGTATTATAGCACATATCGACCACGGCAAATCGACTCTTGCCGACCGATTGTTGGAGTTTACCAATACGCTGAATCAGCGTGAGATGCAGTCGCAGGTGCTGGACGATATGGATTTGGAGAGAGAGAAGGGCATCACAATCAAGAGCCACGCTATTCAGATGGAGTATAAGGCCAAAGATGGTCAGACCTATGTGCTCAATCTGATTGACACTCCGGGACACGTCGATTTCTCGTATGAGGTGTCGCGTGCGATTGCTTCGTGTGAGGGTGCATTGCTGGTGGTCGATGCTACACAAGGTATTCAGGCACAGACTATTTCAAATCTCTATCTGGCTATCGGCAACGACCTGGAGATTGTGCCGGTGCTCAACAAGATTGATGTGGAGTCGGCAATGATTGATGAGGTCAAGGATCAGATTATCGACCTTATCGGCTGCAAGGAGGAGGATATCCTGCTTGCATCGGGTAAGACCGGTCAGGGCATTGAGGATGTCTTGGAGGCAATCGTGGCCCGTATCCCTGCCCCGAAGGGCGATGAGGATGGCCCGTTGCAGGCTCTTATCTTCGACTCGGTGTTCAATCCGTTCAGAGGTATTATCGCATATTTCCGCGTCTTTAACGGCACTATTCGCAAGGGTGACCACGTCAAGTTCTTCAATACGGGCAGCGACTACGATGCCGACGAGGTGGGTGTGCTGAAGCTCAAAATGTGCCCCCGTCAGGAGATTAAGGCTGGCGATGTGGGTTACATCTGCTCGGGTATCAAGACCTCGACCGATGTGAAGGTGGGCGATACCATTACCTCAATGTCGAAGCCTTGCGAGGTGGCTATTGCTGGTTTTGAGGACGTGAAGCCTATGGTCTTTGCCGGTGTCTATCCCGTTGAGGCCGACCAGTATGAAGATTTGCGTGCTTCGCTGGAGAAGTTGCAGCTCAATGATGCGTCGCTTACATTTGAGCCGGAGTCATCACTCGCGTTGGGCTTTGGCTTCCGTTGCGGTTTCCTGGGTCTGCTGCATATGGAGATTATTCAGGAACGCCTCTATCGCGAGTTTGATATGGATGTCATCACGACAGTACCTAACGTGTCGTATCGCATTACTACCACTTCGGACGAGGTGCTGGAGGTGCATAATCCGTCGGGCCTGCCCGAAATTACGAAAGTTGCCTCTATCGAGGAGCCATATATCAACGCACAGGTTATCACGAAGGCCGATTTCCTGGGTGCGGTGATTAAGTTGTGTATCGACAAGCGTGGTGTGATGAAGAATCAGAACTTTATCACGCAGGACCGCGTAGAGATTAATTTCGAGATGCCGCTGTCGGAGATTGTCTTCGATTTTTACGATAAGTTGAAGAGTATCTCGAAGGGCTACGCATCGTTTGACTATCATCGTACGGGCTATCAGCCGTCAAAGCTGGCAAAACTGGATATCCTGCTCAATGGTGAGCCTGTCGATGCTCTGTCGTCGCTTATCTATGCCGACCACGCCTATGACTTCGGTCGCAAGATGTGCGAGAAGTTGAAGGAGCTTATTCCGCGTCAGCAATTCGATATCGCCATTCAGGCGGCTATCGGTGCGAAGATTATTGCCCGCGAGACCGTGAAGGCTGTGCGTAAGGATGTTACGGCTAAGTGCTATGGTGGTGATATCTCGCGTAAGCGTAAGCTGCTGGAGAAGCAGAAGGCAGGTAAGAAGCGTATGCGTCAGGTGGGTCAGGTGCAGGTTCCGCAGTCGGCCTTCCTTGCTGTGTTGAAGATGGATTAGTGAAAATCAAAAACTCAAACAAAAATATGAAAAAGACTATTATTGACCTTTTTGAGTCGTCGGTAACCAAGTATGGCGATAAAGATTTTCTGTTGGAGAAGCACGACGGAAAGTTCTGCCCGACCTCATATAACGAGAGTAAGGCTCTCGCAATGAAGATTGGTGCCGGTTTGGTGGCTATGGGTGTGAAGCCCAAGCAGACAATCTCTATCCTGGCCGAGGGTTGCAATAACTGGATTCTCTCGGAGCTGGGTCTGCTGTATGCAGGTGCTATCAGTGTGCCTTTGTCAATCAAGCTGGAGGAGGCTAACGACCTGTTGTTCCGTTTGCGTCATGCCGATGTTGAGACTATCTTCGTGTCGCAGTATCAGTTGCCGAAGATTCGCAAGATTCGCGAGCAGTTGCCTTTGATTAAAACCGTCATCATCTTCGATGGCGTTAAGGAGTTGCAGGAGGGCGAGATTTTGCTCAGCGATGTGATGCAGAAGGGCGAGGAGTATCTCAAAGATAATGAGGCTGAGTTCTTGAAGATTGGTCAGGCAATTCAGAATGACGATTACGCCACAATTACCTATACATCAGGTACTACGGCTGATCCGAAGGGTGTTATCCTGACACACCGTAACTATACGGCCAACGTTGAGCAGGCCCTGACCCGTATCTCTATTCCGCCTACCTATCGTACGCTTATCATCCTGCCTCTTGACCACTGCTTTGCACACGTCTGCGGCTTCTACATTATGATTGCGTGCGGTGCAGCGGTTGCAACTACACAGGTGGGCCGTACTCCTATGGAGACGCTGAAGAATATTCCATTGAATATCAAGGAGGTGAAGCCTCACTTCCTGCTCTCGGTGCCGGCTTTGGCTAAGAACTTCCGCAAGTCTATCGAGACCTCTATCCGCAAGCAGGGCCCGAAGGTCGAGAAGCTGTTTAACTTCGCGTTGAAGGTGTCGTATGAGTATAATCAGGACGGCTTCTCAAAGGGTAAGGGCTGGCGTTTCGTGCTGAAACCGCTGGTTGCGTTGTTCGATAAGATTCTCTTCAAGAAGGTACGCGAGGGCTTCGGTGGCGAGTTGCAGTTCTTCGTTGGTGGCGGTGCATTGCTCGATGCGGAGTTGCAGCGTTTCTTCTACGCCGTAGGTATGCCTATGTATCAGGGCTATGGCTTGTCGGAGGCCACTCCTATCATCTCGACAAACTCTATTGGTGCGGGTAATCACCGCTTCGGTTCGTCGGGTAAGCTTATCGAGCCGCTGGATATCAAGATTCTGGACGACGAGGGTAAGGAGATGCCTTGTGGCGTGAAGGGCGAAATCGTCATCAAGGGTGAGAACGT
>JAFNXQ010000016.1 GCA_017383445.1 Alistipes sp. | reverse complement strand
GTCAAACTCACCCGCAAGGCCCTCTCTCTCAAATTTTTCCGCAAAATAGCGAGCCGAGAAGGAGTGACCCAATCTTTGACCTATAAGACCCAATCGCTTCATAATTACAACAATTTAGCGATAAGCAGAAACGCACCAACCAGCAATACGGTAAATGCAATGGCAAGTAGATTGAAATATTTGTCGATAAACTTCTTTATCGGAGCTCCAAACTTCCATATAAGCCAAGCAATCAGGAAGAAACGCATGCCGCGAGAGATTACCGACGCCAGAACAAACATTCCTAAGTTTATATGGAACAGACCTCCGGCAATGGTAAAGAGCTTATAAGGCAGTGGGGTAAAGCCCGCCGTAAAGACAATCCAGAAGTTGTACTTGTCATACAAGGCTCCAACCTCCTTGAAGCCCTCCACCGAGAAGACGTGATTGAAGAAAAACTCCGCCAATGCGGTATATTCACCCGAGGGCGTTTGCCACAGGAAGAAACCAAGGGCATAGCCCAACATAGCACCCAAAACCGAGCCCACAAGACATATTCCTGCATAACGGAATGACCGTGCCGTCACACCAAGACACAAAGCTATAAGCAACACATCGGGTGGAACGGGGAAGAAGCTTGACTCGGCAAATGCGAGCAGAAACAGAGCAAGCCACCCCCAGCGAGAATCGCCCCACGACAGCACCCAATCATATAATCTCTTAACAATATTCATCTTCACAAAACTGATTTACAAAAATATCTCTTTTCTCACAATTCTAATAGTATCGCGATACAAAACCGCCACCAATGGCCCTGTTTTGACGATAAAAAACTACCGGTTGCCCAACAGCCGGAGCCCACGCAGGATTTTCCAGCTCAACACGAAAACCACCCGCCACAGGCTCTACACGGCGGATAAACCCCTCGGGATTGCGACCTATGCCACGCACCATAATCGATACATCTTCGGAGTATAAAAACTCCTCATTATCAATAATATTACACTTGCTTATTTCAAGCGTTGATTTATATAGCAGCGAGTTCTCTCCGACTACAAGTCTGTTCCTCATAGCATCAATCTCCACAACCGCCACGCCCTGCATTTCGCACTCAAAGCCACGCTTCTGTCCAATGGTATAGAACGCCACGCCATCGTGACGACCAACAACACGCCCCTCGGCATCTACCACATCGCCTTTGCGTGCAGTATCAGGGCAGTGCTCTTGCAGGAAATCGCGATAGGCCATACCTTGCAGAAAACAGAGTCCCATACTCTCGCGTTTGTCGGCAAAGCCCTCTCTCACGTCGCTTTTCAGCATATCGCCCATAGGCGTCAAAATACGTCGCAAAATATCCTGACTTAATCCCCACAGATAGTACGACTGGTCTTTTGCGGCATCTCGGGCACGAGCAACATAGCACCTGTCGCCAACCCTCTCTACGTTGAAGTAGTGTCCCGTAGCGATATGCTCCACGCCCAAAGCGTCGGCCTCTCTCGCCAGCCACTTCCACTTAATCGCATAGTTGCATACGGTGCAGGGTGCAGGCGTATGCCCTGCGGAGTAACTATCTATAAAATAAGAGATTATCTCTCGCTTAAAAGCCTCTCTTACATCCACCACGCGATGCTCCACGCCCAACTCCAAAGCCTTCCGCCGAGCCTTATCTATCATCGCCTCTTCTCCCACCGTATCAAGCGTAACAGCCACAACACGCCAGCCCTCACGCTTTAACTTCGCGGCAGCCGTAATGCTGTCCATACCGCCACTAAAACCCAAAACCACACTCTTTTCTGCCATACGACTCCTCAAAAAGTTTATGGTTTCAGCAGTGGTGTAGCCTGTTTATCCCACTCTGCAAGCAGCTCCAGCGCCTTGATATAGCTATCCACCTGACGCGGATTTATCCAGCGATAGAAGGCCGACGGCGAATACAGCAATTGGGCAATCATCGCCGAGAGTTGGTTTCGGATAATCTCACGAGAGAGGGCAAAACCCTCGGCATCATACTCCACACCGGCCGCCGCAGCCATAGCGACAAGCCTCTCCAGCTCGGTATCAGAGAGATAAAAACTCTTTTCAAACGACTCATACGCAGGGTAGTGCGATAGTAGCTCGTTGCGATTTTCATCGAGATACGACATCACAAAGTCGCGATACAACCCTTGCGAGAGCAACTTTATCATATAGTTGCTTACCTGCGTCGTATCACTATGCACCACTATATCGGGTCTGATACCGCCTCCGCCATAGACCGCACGCTTCGATTTAAGAGTTCTGTACTTCGGCAGAGAATCCGTAGCCAAAGAGTCCTTAATGCCTGCAATTCGGCTGTAATGGGCTTTATAATAACCCTCCTTGTCGCCTTTGGTGTATGGTCGCTGAATAACTCGCCCCGAAGGTGTGTGATAGCGTGCAATGGTCAAACGCACAGCCGAGCCATCTCCCAGGCCCACCTGTCGCTGCACAAGACCCTTACCAAAGCTCTCACGGCCAACGACAATGGCTCTGTCCCAATCCTGCAACGCACCAGCCACAATCTCGCTTGCCGAAGCAGAGCTCTCATCTATAAGCACCACAACGCGACCCTTGAACTCGTTGTATCGGTCTGCATAAAAACTCTCCGAAGGTATTGAACGGCCCTCAGTATAGACCACCAGCGAGCCTTTCGGAAGGAAATATCCCGCCATCTCCACTGCCTGTCCGAGCAGACCGCCTCCATTGCCTCGCAAATCGAGAATGAGATTACTGACCTTGCCCAGCGACGTCATCGCTTCACGGAACTCCCGCATCGTAGTATGGCCAAAACGATTGACCTTAATGTAGCCGACATCGTCAGCCGCCCGATAAGCGGCATCTATGGTTGTGATGGGAATCTTATCACGCGTTATGGTAAAACACAGAGGCTCTTTCACACCACGACGCATAATGCCGACACTCACGCGGCTTCCCTTCTCGCCACGCAGCAATGCAGGAATATCCGTACGGCTCAGTCCGACAGCACTCCGACCCTCAATCTCCACGATGCGGTCGTTAGGTCTTATGCCGACATTCTCGGCAGGACCACCGGCAATGGTATTTACCACTATGATAGTATCACGCAGCAGATTATACTCCACACCGATACCACTGAACTCGCCCGCAAAGGACTCCATCTCAGCCTTCATCTCCTCGGCCGTAAGGTAGTAGGAGTGGGGATCCAACTCCGCCAGCGATGCCTTTATGGCCGACTCCACAATGGGAGCCATATCGACCTTATCGACATACGACGCACTCAGCAGCGAATAAAAACGATTGAGCTTCTGTATCTGTTCCAAATCCTCCCTGCTGCGTTGTGCCTGGCTCGGCATTGGCCATAAAGCCAGCACCACAGCGGACAGGAATAGACAAATTCTACAAAAGCTCATCTCGAAAATATATATTTCAGACTACTCAATAACAGTAGCCACAGCGTCAAAATCAACTACGCACTGCTCGCCGCTACGCATATTCTTTACCGTAGCCTTACGCTCTGCAAGCTCGTTTGAGCCGATAATCACCACATAGGGAATCTGACGGCGGTTGGCATACTCCATCTGCTTCTTCATCTTCGCCGCCTCGGGGTAAATCTCGGCAGCCACGCCCTTGTCACGCAGTGTGCGGATAATCTTCAACGATGCCAGCTGCTCCTCCTCGCCAAGATTAACAAATATAACCTTTGTCGAGAAGTTCACCTCCTCGGGGAAGAGGTCAAGACCCGTCATAACATCATAGATGCGGTCTGCTCCGAACGAGATACCCACACCCGAAGTATTGGGCAGGCCGAAGATGCCTGTAAGGTCGTCATAGCGGCCGCCACCACAGATTGAGCCTATGGCATAGTCCTTAGCCTTAACCTCGAAGATAGCACCTGTATAGTAGTTCAAACCGCGTGCCAGCGAGAGGTCCAGCTCGATGGGGAGTTGCAGGCCAAGTTTCTCGACGTAGCCGAAGATCTCCTCCATCTCCTCGATGCCCTTTACACCCGTCTCCGAGCAACCTATAACCTCACGCAGCTTTGCAAGTTTCTCGGCATTTGTTCCGCAGAGTTCGAGTATAGGCTGCAACTTGGCGATGGCCTCGGCCTCCAAGCCTCTCTCGGCAAGCTCAGCCTTGACATTATCCAAACCTATCTTCTCCAGCTTATCTATCGCAACCGTAATATCCATCATCTTGTCGGCGTGACCGATAGCCTCGGCGATACCGTAGAGAATCTTGCGGTTGTTCATCTTCAATGTAACATTGATTTTCAGCTTGGCAAACACTCTCTCCACAATCTCAATGAGCTCCACCTCGTTGAGCAATGAACGCGAGCCGATAACATCGACATCACACTGATAGAACTCACGATAACGACCCTTCTGCGGTCTGTCGGCACGCCATACAGGCTGCACCTGATAACGCTTGAAGGGGAATGAAATCTCGTTCTGATGCTGCACCACGTAGCGGGCAAACGGC
>JAFNXQ010000015.1 GCA_017383445.1 Alistipes sp. | reverse complement strand
GGTTTGTTGTCGTTCTTGTACTCCTCTGATGTCCACCAGATAGTATCCTTTGATGTCTCATCCATTACGAAGAACTTATCCTTGGGTGAACGACCTGTGTAAACACCTGTCATTACATTTACAGCACCCATCTCGGTAACAACGCCCTTGTCGAAGCCTGTAAGCTCGGGCTTTGTCTCCTCGCGGAAGAGCTCATCGTAAGAGGGATTGTAGATCACCTCTGTAGTACCGGTAATACCGTACTTTGTCAAATCAATTTTTGCCATAGTTTTTTTGTATATTAGTTAAACTTCTTCGTCTGTTTTCAATAGCTTCCAAAGGTCTTAAAGTGTTGCTTATAGCTGCCACCTAATGAAAAGCCCTTATTTCAGCGGTACAAATTTAATCAAACTTTTTGAGTTGTGAAAAAATTAACACTTAAATTTTTCAAAAAAATTAATTTTTATTTTTGTCGTTTCGTACATTGTTGATTCATAGTCGGTTATGATATATTATTATGGCCGCTTTGAAGCGGGAAATACGCCTATCTTCAAAGCTTTTGACGTATGTTTTTCGGTAGCATATTGCGTGCCGATTTCTTTCTGCCAAACCTTTCTTGCGGATGTTGTTTATGACGATAAAAAGTAGTACATTTGTCTGTTTGCCACAATCAGGGTGCGGCGATGTTTTTTTAGTATGAGTATTGAGTATGGCAGGATTGTATTTCCATATACCTTTTTGTAAACGCATATGTGCGTATTGTGACTTTTTTCGCTCGGCCTCTCTGCATTTGAAGGAGGGTGTTGTTTCGGCTATGCACGACGAGTTGCGTGAGGAGCACTCGTTCATATCTGACAGGGATGTCCGTACAATATATTTCGGTGGGGGCACGCCGTCATTGCTGGCTCCTGTTGAATTTCAGCGTTTTATAGATGATGCAGACCGATATTTTTCGCTGTCGGATGTCGGGGAGATAACCATCGAGGCCAATCCCGACGATATTGATGCGAAGTATGTCGCGGAGTTGCGTCGTACGGCTGTCAATAGAGTTAGCCTTGGCGTGCAGTCGTTCAATGATGCAGAGTTGCGTTTTATGAACCGACGTCATAATGCCGAGGAGGCTGTTGCTGCCGTCAAGCGTCTGCAAGATGCCGGTATAGAGAATATTACAATCGACCTTATCTTTGGTGTCGATGGCTTCGGTGAGGATGTCTTGCGTCAGTCGCTGATGCAGGCACTGGAATTGCAGGTGCAACACGTTTCGGCATATCATCTGACTATCGAACCCTCGACGACCTTCCATCGCCGACTGTGTCGTGGCGAGATGCGAGAGGTGGACGAGAGCCGTAGCGAGGCAGAGTATGCTTTGATTGAAAGTGTGCTTTGCGGGGCGGGATTTGAGCATTATGAGGTGTCGAATTATGCCCGTGAGGGTTATCGTTCCCGTCATAATTCGTCGTATTGGCAGGGCGTGCAGTATCTGGGCATAGGGCCGGGGGCTCACTCGTTCAATGGCGAGCAGCGTCGCTGGTGTAGCCAACGCCTGGAGGATTATGTGTTGAGTCGCGAATTTCAGGGTGAGCAGTTGAGTCTGAAAGATAAATATAATGAGCTAATAATGACCTCCTTGCGTCGCGTAGAGGGTATTTCGTTGAGTGATGTGGAACGTAGCTTTGGTGCGGAGTGCCGCAAGCGGCTTGTCAGTCGTGCTGCACGATGGATTGATACGGGCGATTTATCTCTCGATGGCGACAGCCTGCACATTCCGACTTCGCGATTTTTGATATCGGATGCAGTGATTGAGTCGTTGTTTGATGAATAATTACTAAAAAATATTAAATTATTGTTAAGTTTTTTTAGAAAATAACATCAAAAAGGCATTTTTTATGCTTTTATATAAATATAAAGTATTATCTTTGCGGCATCTTTTGATTTGATTTTGCAGAGTATGTGTATGACTCGGTAAAGAATTGAAAGAGAAATGGCTGTTTGGGGTCGTTTGTGTAAGTATTTGCAATTTGCACCCCGAGGCTGATAATACGAGATAATTACGAATTAACAAATAAAACAGTTTTATGGGTAATATGAAGATGCCTGACCATCTGTTTGAGGTGAGTTGGGAAGTATGTAACAAGGTTGGAGGAATCCATACTGTGATTGCCACAAAGGCATTGACTGTAACGAAGCTTATCGGTGATAACTATATCGTTATCGGTCCTGATTTGATGCAGGAGGTCTCTAATCCGGAGTTTGAGATTGACAACACATTGTTCGCCGGCTGGCGTGAGAGCCTCTATGAGGAGGGTATTCGCGTACGTATCGGTCGCTGGAATGTTGTAGGCAATCCTATTGCGATTCTTATCGACTTCAAGTCGCTTATCTCGCAGAAGGATGATATTTTGAAGTATCTGTGGGAGGACTACCACGTAGATTCAATCTCTGGTCAGTGGGATTATATCGAGCCCGTGTTGTTCGGACACGCAGCAGGTCTGGTTATCAAGTCTTATGTTGATAACTTCTGCTCATCAGCCGATAAGGTGGTGGCTCACTTCCACGAGTGGATGACTGCATCGGGTGGCCTTTACCTGCGTAAGAACTCGCCTTATGTAGCGACTCTTTTCACAACACACGCAACCGTAGCAGGTCGTTGCATCGCCGGCAACAACTTGCCTCTCTACTCTGATATGCACAAGTATAACGCTGACGAGATGTCTCGCCGTTTCAATGTTACGGCAAAGCACTCTATCGAGAAGATGGCTGCGTCATACCACGATGCATTCCTGACAGTAAGCGATATCACTGCCAACGAGTGTAAGTATCTTTTGGGTCGTGAGGTTACTCACATCACTCCCAACGGCTTTGAGAACGACTTTGTATGGCAGGGCGAGGAGTTTGCCGAGAAGCGTGCCGAAGCTCGCAAGGCTATGATTGAGGTTGCCGAGAGTTGCTTGGGCTACAAGTTTGACAAGGAGCCTCTGATTATCGGAACAAGCGGTCGCTATGAGTTCCACAACAAGGGCCTTGATATCTTTATGGAGTCATTGAAACGTCTGGCTTCTTGCTCGCTGGATCGCGAGATTCTGGCATACATCACCGTTCCTGCTGCCAACAATGGTCCTCGTGCCGATTTGGTTCGTCACATGCAGGATGCAGCACAGCCTATCGATGAGAAGCAGTGCCGTTTCTCTACCCACTACATCGACTCAAAGCAGTGGGATCCAATCTCACAGTCAATCAAGGGTAGCATCCTCGAGAGAGAGGATTCGAAGGTTAAGGTTATCTTCGTGCCTTCATATCTCAACGCAAACGATGGTGTGTTCAACAAGAACTACTACGAGATGCTGGTGGGTATGGACTTCACCGCATTCCCGTCATACTACGAGCCGTGGGGTTACACTCCGCTGGAGTCAGTGGCATTCTCAATACCTACCGTTACGTCAAACCTCTCTGGTTTCGGTTTGTGGGCTATGAAGCAGGCCGATCACGCTGGTGTGGAGGTTATCCGTCGTGACGATAATAACGATGCTTATGCGGTTGAGCAGTTGGTTGATTATGCATTGCGTTTCCTTCATATGAACGATAGCGAGGTTGAGGCTATGCGTGAGTCTGCCAAGGAGATTTCGGATAAGGCTTTGTGGCGTAACTTCTACAAGCATTACCAGAAGGCCTACGTTGAGGCTTTGGAGAACTCTGTTGCCCGCACAAACCGTGCACTTGTTGAGGATGGCGGAAACTATACCGAGCAGATTAACTTCGTACGTCAGCAGCTCACATCAAACAAGCCCTCTTGGCATCGTATGATGGTTGAGAAGCGTCTGCCCGAACGTTTGAGTGCTTTGGAGACTATTTCTCGCAACCTGTGGTGGAGCTGGACACAGTCGGCTCGTGACCTCTTTGAGAGCATCGACCCCGAGTTGTGGAATGCTGTTGAGCGTAATCCTATCGCACTTATCGACAAGTTGCCGCTGGCACGTATCAACGAGCTGGAGAAGGACAAGCAGTTCCTTGCTCGTCTCGACGCCGTTGATGCACAGCTTAAAGAGTATATGTCGGAGAAGCCCGATCCAAAGAGTGCTTCTGTTGCATACTTCTCAATGGAGTATGGTCTGCACTCATCGTTGAAGATCTACTCTGGTGGTCTGGGTATTCTGGCTGGTGACTACCTGAAGGAGGCTTCTGACAAGAATACTCCTATGGTTGCCGTTGGTCTGTTGTACCGCTACGGATACTTCACACAGCAGCTCTCTGCACAGGGTAGCCAGGTTGCTACTTACGAGGCACAGAACTTCTCGAAGTTGCCTATCTCGCCTGTGCGTGACGAGGCCGGTAACTGGGTTACCGTACAGATTGCATTCCCCGGTCGTACATTGTCGGCTCGCGTATGGAAGTGTCAGGTAGGTCGTACCGACCTCTTCCTGCTGGATGCTGATTATGAGGCAAACCGCGAGGAGGATCGTCAGATTACATACTATCTCTACGGTGGCGATTGGGAGATGCGTTTGAAGCAGGAGTTGTTGCTCGGCGTTGGTGGTATCCGTGCTCTTACCAAGATGGGTGTTAAGCAGCAGGTATATCACTGCAACGAGGGTCACGCTGCCTTCATCGGTATTGAGCGTATTCGTAACCTCATCTCAAAGAAGCGTCTTTCATTCTCTGAGGCTTTGGAGGTTGTACGTGCATCATCACTCTTTACTACACATACACCCGTGCCCGCAGGACACGATGCCTTCCCCGAGTCTATGATGCGTCAGTATATGTCGCACTATCCCGATGTGCTGGGTATCACCTGGGAGCAGTTCATCAACCTGGGTAAGACCAATCCTAACGATCCTAACGAGCGCTTCTCGATGTCGGTACTGGCTTGTAACCTTTCACAGGAGGTTAATGGCGTGTCGTGGTTGCACGGTGAGGTGTCAAAGGAGATTCTGGGCAATATGTGGCCGGGCTACTTCAAGAATGAGTTGCACATCGGCTATGTTACCAATGGTGTTCACTTCCCCACATGGGTTGCATCGAACCTGCGTCGCCTCTATGAGAAGTACTTCCCGAAGGGCTTCAACAGCCACGTCTATAATATCCCTGAGTGGCAGGGCGTACATAAGATTGATGACGGCGAGTTGTGGCACGAGCGTATTGAGTTGAAGACTCGTCTTATCAATCACATCCGCAAGCGTTACACCGATCCCAAGCAGGTGCGTTTCGACTCACCTCGTCAGATGGTACAGACCGCAGAGCGTATCCGTCCTGATGTATTGACTATCGGTTTTGCACGTCGTTTCGCAACATATAAGCGTGCTTACCTGTTGTTCACCAATCTGGAACGCCTTTCTGCGTTGGTAAATAACAAGGAGCGTCCCGTACAGTTCATCTTCGCAGGTAAGGCTCACCCGAACGACAAGCCGGGTCAGGATCTTATCAAGCGTATTGTTGAGGTATCGTCAATGCCGGAATTTGTAGGTAAGATCGTATTCCTGCAGAACTACGATATGGAGCTTGCCCGCCGTATGGTTCAGGGTGTCGATGTATGGTTGAATACTCCTACACGTCCTTTGGAGGCTTCGGGTACTTCAGGCGAGAAGTGCGTGATGAACGGCGTTATGCAGTTCTCTGTGCTTGACGGCTGGTGGGTTGAAGGTTACAAGGAGGGAGCAGGATGGATGCTTCCTATGGAGCGTACCTTCGCCGAGCAGAAGTTCCAGGATGAGTTGGATGCCGAGATGATCTATAACACTATTGAGGATCAGATCGTACCTCTCTACTACGACCGTCAGGAGGATGGTATTCCTCACCGCTGGTGCGAGGCTATGAAGAAGTGTGTGGCAGACATCGCATCTAACTTTACTATGAACCGCCAGTTGGTTGATTACGAGGAGCGTTTCTATAACAAGCTCGCTGTGCGTAAGGAGCAGATGGTAGAGAATAACTACCGTATGGCTCGCGAGATGGCAGCGTGGAAGCGTAAGGTATCGGCTGCGTGGGATGATGTGAAGATTCTGAATGTTCAGCGTGTAGAGTTGGACAACGAGGCAATCTTCGTTGATAAGAAGTATCTCTATGAGGTGTCACTCGATATTGCTAATTTGCGTGCCGAGGATTTGGGTGTTGAGTTGGTTGTTGCCAAGCAGATTGAGGCAGGTGAGGCTGTCAATGTCGTTGCTACCAAGCCTCTTGAGCTGAAAAATGTTGAGGGTCGTACCGTAACATTTGCTATTGACTACACTCCCGAGCGTACCGGAACATTTGATGTTGCATTGCGTGTATATCCCAAGAATGACCGCTTGCCACACCGTATGGACTTCGCTTTGGTAAAGTGGGCATAAATCGAGATTAAATATATTGTCGCTTCTTGTGGGCGGAGCAGTTCCGCCCGACAAGAGTGGCAAAATAGGCCTGCTTTGTGAAATAAATATCCGAAAAAGGATAAAAAATGTAAAAATCACGATGCAGTTCGTGAAATTTTTACTAACTTTACTGAAAATAAATAATTTTTCAAAAGCTTAAATATGTCGGCATTAACATTTGACAAGAATGAGTTGGGTAATTTGGAGTATTCGCTTCAGCGTGAGATGCTCGCTACCGACCGTAAGGGCGGTTATATGAGTACCACGATTGTATGCTGTAACACTCGCAAATACCACGGACTTATGGTTGCTCCGATAGACCAGAGTGATGAGGCTTATGTGTTGCTTTCGTCGCTTGACGAGACTATCATCCAGCACGACCAGTCGTTCAATTTGGCCCTCCACCGCTATAAGGGCGTGTATGAGCCACGAGGCCATAAGTATATTACCGATTTTGAATATACGCCTACGCCTACGATTACCTATCGTGTAGGAGGTGTTATCCTGCGTAAGGAGTTGTTGTGGATTCACAAGCGTACACAGCTTATGATCCGCTATACTCTGGTAGATGCTCACTCTGACACTACATTGCGTCTTCGTCCGTTCTTCGCTTTCCGCAATAAGCACTCTTTGTCGAAGGCTAATGTCGAGGCTAATGGCCGTTCATACCCAATCACAGGTGGTGTGAAGTGCAAGCTCTATGAGGGTTATCCCTGGTTGCACTTGCAGACCAACAAGAAGGATGCAGAGTTCGTTGCTGCTCCCGATTGGTATTACGGCTTTGAGTACCCCGAGGAGATCAAGCGTGGCTACGATGGTTACGAGGATTTGCTCACTACGGGTTACTTTGAGATGCCTATCAAGAAGGGTGAGAGCATCATCTTCTCGGCTGCTACCGAGGAGGTTGCGTCTGCCGATGCCATTACCGAGATGTATGAGGCATCGCTGGCTCGCCGTACGCATAAGATTGATTTCATCAGCTGTCTGCACCACTCTGCACGCCAGTTTGTAGTGCGTCGTCCGGGTGGCCGTACAGAGATGATTGCCGGCTATCCCTGGTATGGAACAGTTGGCCGCGATACTCTTATCTCTCTGCCCGGTATTGTTCTGGAGCAGGGCTATAAGGAGGATTGCCTCGATATCCTCGATACGATGGTTTCCGAGATGCACAATGGCGACTTCGCCGGCACGGCTTCGGCACAGGTTGCTGCTGATGCTCCGCTGTGGTTCTTCTGGACCTTGCAGCATCTGGAGAAGCATATCACTGCCAAGAAGTTGTGGGAGCGTTATGGCGAGGCTATGAAATCTATTTTGGAGGCTTATCGCCGTGGCTTCGGTGGTAAGGTTGTTCTGCACGATAACGGACTTGTATGGGCTGCTGCCGACAATGAGGCTCTTACCTGGATGAATACACAGGTGGATGGCAAGCCCGTTGCACAGCGTGCAGGTTATGCCGTAGAGATTGAGGCTTTGTGGTACAACGCCGTGTCTTATACATTGGAGCTGGCTCGCAAGATGAAGGATAAGGAGTTCGTAGAGAAGTGGGCCGATATGCCTGCCAAGACCAAGGAGTCGTTCCTCGCGAAGTTCTGGTTGTCGGAGGAGGGTTACCTGGCCGACTATGTAAATGATTATGAGGTCAATGACTTCCGTCGTTCAAATATGATTGTTGCTTGTGCTTTGGATTACACAATGCTTGACGAGGGTCAGATTATGGATGTGTTGAGTGTTGTTCGTCAGCACCTGGTAACATCGCGTGGTCTGCGTTCACTCTCGCCTCGCAATCCTAACTACGAGCCATCGTATGCCGATGACCAGCGTTCACAGGATTTGGCCTCTCGTAACGGCTCAATCTGGATTTGGCCATTGATGCTCTATGTGAAGAGCTGCTTCGCTATTGCAGGCGAACGCTTCCTTGCTGATGCCGAGGAGATTCTTGCCGGCTTCAATGAGGAGATTCAGACCGCTTGTATCGGTTCGGTGAGTGAGTGCTTTGAGGGAGATCCTCCATTCCACGCACGCGGTTGTCTGTCACAGGCTACAAGTGTCGGAAGTCTGTTGCATATCAAGATGCAGATTGATGAGCTGAAGGGCGTAAAGGCTGAGAAGCCTGCCAAGAGTGCAAAGAAGCCTGCAGTGAAGAAGGAGGCAAAGCCCGCCGCAGAGAAGAAGACGGTTAAGGCTCCTGCAAAGAAGAAGGCAGAGAAGGCAGAGAAGGCAGAGAAGGCAGAGAAGCCTGCTGCAAAGAAGAGTGTAGCCAAGGCTGCACCTGTAAAGGATGAGAAAAAGAAGAAATAATAAAACGAATATAGGATGAGAGTATTAATGTTTGGCTGGGAGTTTCCCCCTCATATTGCCGGAGGTTTGGGTACCGCTTGCTATGGTATGACCAGAGGCCTTGCACGAAATGATGTGGAGGTTATCTTTGTGATGCCTCGTGCATCGGGCGATGAGGATGAACGTTTCGTTAAGGTTGTCAATGCCAGCGATGTAGAGGCACGCTATTGCGACTCTACAATTGAGGGTGCCGACGATATTATGCGTAAGATTTCGTTCATTCATATCGACTCTAATATGGTTCCCTACATCTCTCCCGAGGAGTGGAACACCTATCGCGAGGAGTACGAACGTACAGGACGCAAGTTCTGGGAGCGTGAGGGCGATAGCTGGACACAGCGTTACACATTTTCGGGCAAGTATGGAGCTAACCTTATGGAGGAGGTTGCACGCTATGCAGTCGTTGCTGCCGAGGTAGCACGTCAGTTGGAGGGACAGTTTGATGTTATTCACGCCCACGACTGGCTCACTTACTTCGCGGGTATCGCAGCGAAGCGAGTGTCTGGAAAACCGCTTGTGGTGCATATGCACGCAACATCGTTTGACCGTTCGTCAAGCGACAATATCGATACGCGAGTATATGAGATAGAGCGTGCCGGTATGGCTGCCGCCGATAGGGTTATTGCTGTGTCAAACCTTACTCGTAACATCGTTATCGAAAAATATAACATCCCTGCCGAGAAGGTCGTAACGGTACATAATGCAGTACGTTTCGTGGATAAGGACAACGAGCTTCCGGAACGTGGTGTTGAGGATAAGATTGTGACATTCCTGGGCCGTATCACCTTCCAGAAGGGACCCGACTACTTCGTTGAGGCTGCTGCCAAGGTGTTGAAGCGTGTGCCTAACGTGCGTTTCGTGATGGCAGGTTCGGGTGATATGATGAACCATGTTATCCGCCGCGTTGCCCGCTTGGGTATTGCCGACCGTTTCCACTTTACAGGTTTCTTGAAGGGTGACGATGTGCATAAGATGTTCCAGTTGTCGGATGTGTATATTATGCCGTCGGTATCGGAGCCATTCGGTATCTCGCCGTTGGAGGCTATGCGTGCCAATGTGCCTGTAATCATCTCAAAGCAGAGTGGTGTAGCCGAGGTTCTGGACTATGCCGTGAAGGTTGATTATTGGGATGTTGATGCTATGGCAGATGCTATCTATGGCTTTGTGAAGTATCCCGCCCTGTCGAAGATGTTCGCCGAGAAGGGCTTGGAGGAGGTTACCGGCTTGAAGTGGAATAATGCCGCAGCCAAGATTAAGGATGTATATCAGGATGCTATTAACGAGAGTGATAAAAAATAACAAAAAGATACAATAATATGAAGACAGTATGTTTATATTTTCAAGTGCACCAGCCTTGGCGTTTGAAAATCTACCGATTCTTTAACATCGGTAAGGACCATAACTATCTGGATGACTTTACCAACCGTGCCATTATGCAGAAGGTTGCACGTCAGTGCTATCTACCAATGAATGCACTCTTGTTGAAGCTTATTAAGGAGAATAAGGGAGCTTTCAAGTGCTCATTCTCTATCACAGGCTCGGCTGTTGAGCAGTTCCGTGCCTATGCTCCCGAGGTGTTGGATTCATTCCGTGCCTTGGCCGAGACAGGTTGTGTTGAGTTCCTTGCAGAGACCTATTCACACTCTTTGGCAGCTCTCTCATCAAAGGAGGACTTCGTTGAGCAGGTTAAGTTGCACTCAAAGATGATTAAGGATGAGTTTGGCAAGAAGCCCGTTGCTTTCCGCAACACCGAGTTGATCTACTCTGACGCTATCGGCGAGATGGTATCGGAGTTGGGCTTCAAGACTATTCTGGCTGAGGGTGCAAAGCACGTAATGGGCTGGAAGTCGCCTAACTACCTCTACACTAACGCTATTGACAATCGCCTGCGTGTGTTGTTGCGTAACTATAAGCTCTCTGATGATATCGCTTTCCGCTTCTCTAACAAGGGTTGGGATCAGTATCCTTTGACAGCAGAGAAGTTCGCATCGTGGGTTAAGGAGGATGCCGGTGAGGTTATCAACCTCTTTATGGACTACGAGACCTTCGGTGAGCACCAGAAGGCTACAACGGGTATCTTCGACTTCGTGAAGGCTTTGCCAAAGGCTATCCTTGCGGCTGGTGATATGTCATTTGCTACCGTTAGCGAGGCTGCGAAGGCTTATCAGCCTGTGGGCGTTCTGCACTGTCCTCACGTTATGTCGTGGGCTGACGAGGAGCGTGACGTTACCGCTTGGTTGGGTAATGAGTTGCAGAATGAGGCATTCAGCAAGCTCTATGCTTTGAAGGATAAGGTTAAGGCGTTGAAGAGTGCCGATTACGAGTATGTATGGAACTTTATGCAGACTTCTGACCACTTCTACTATATGGCAACAAAGTGGCTCTCTGACGGCGATGTTCACTCATACTTCAATCCTTATGGCTCGTCTTATGAGGCGTTCATCAACTATATGAACGTGCTGGCAGACTTCGAGATTGAGGTTGATAAGGCGTTGGCTGCAAAGAAGGGTGGCAAGAAGAAGGTTGCTACTGCATAATTGCAAAACATAGGGCATAGGTGTTTAACCAAAGCCAAAGAAAAAGAGGTTGCCAAACGGGCAACCTCTTTTTTCGTAATGAAGCCGGCAAACTCACATAGTCGGCTCTCTTTTACTCCATACGCCACGATATCTCGTCGGCGATATAATCTTTTATCTGGACATCGGGTAGTCTCTCAATAACTGCTTTTACCTCGGATGTGCGGTTGTTTATCACAGCGGTTGCCAGCAATGCTACGACGCCTTGTGCTACAATGCGGGATGAGGAGTGTCGCGTTACAATATTAATGACCGGCTCCAGACTTTCGCCCTGCATTGCTTGGTGAGCTCTTGCAGCGGCCATCAGTGCCGCATACACCACAAACTCCTGCTCGGAAGCGACCCATCGATGGAAGATGTCAGGCAAAGACTCCACCTTGCAG
>JAFNXQ010000001.1 GCA_017383445.1 Alistipes sp. | reverse complement strand
TATTATTCATACCTTTGCCTCAACTTTATAGTGCACTATAAATAGATGAAGACATTTGACAAAGTAAGCGACTTGCAGCAGGCTTTGATGCAGGTTGACAGAGAGAAAATAGGCTTTGTTCCCACTATGGGAGCTTTGCATGCAGGACACCGTTCACTGGTTGAGAAGGCTCGCCGTGAGTGCGAGGTTGTGGTTGTAAGCGTATTCGTAAACCCCACACAGTTCAACGACAAGAACGACCTTCGCAACTACCCACGCACACCCGAGGCCGACGCTGCTATGCTGGAAGCAGCCGGAGCAGACTACGTCTTGATGCCGTCGGTTGAAGAGATCTACCCTGAACCCGACACTCGCGAGTTCGATTTCGGGCAGATTGACAAGGTTATGGAGGGAGCAACACGCCCCGGACACTTCAACGGCGTAGCACAGGTGGTAAGCCGTCTATTCGACATCGTGAAGCCCGCCAAGGCATACTTCGGAGAGAAGGATTTTCAGCAGATTGCCGTCATTAAGGCTATGGTAAAACAGCTGGATATGGATGTGGAGATTGTGGAGTGCCCTATCATTCGTGCCGAGGATGGCCTGGCCCTCTCTTCTCGCAACACACTTCTGGATGAGGCTCACCGCAAGGCAGCCCCTGAGATTTATGCCACACTGAGGCAGTGTGCCGACAAAGCCAAGGAGCTATCTCCCGCAGCACTCACCGAGTGGGTAACCGAAGAGGTAGAACGCAGCGGACTGCTTAAAGTCATCTATTTTCAGGCCGTTGATGCTCTCACAATGCAGGAGGTATCGTCGTGGGAGGATAGTCCCCGCATACAGGGTTGCATAGCGGTACAGGCTGGTCAGATACGTCTTATTGATAACGTGAAAATCAAATAACGATACTATGTTTATCGAGGTACTTAAATCGAAGATTCACCGCGTAAGAGTTACGCAGGCTAACCTTAACTATGTTGGCAGCATCACCATCGACGAGGATTTGATGGATGCCGCAGGTATGATTGAGGGTGAGAAGGTGCAGATTCTCGACATAAACAATGGCGAACGCCTTGAAACTTACATCATCAAGGGCGAACGTGGCAGTGGCTGTATCTGTCTGAACGGAGCAGCAGCACGCAAGGTGGCGGTGGATGATCTGGTCATTATCGTATCGTACGCCTATATGGATTTTGAAGAGGCAAAGAGTTTCAAACCGAAGGTTATCTTTCCCGATTCAGCAACCAATCATCTTGTAAAATAATATGGACATCTTCCTATCGATAGTCGCCATACTTTGTGGCATTTTAGGCATCATCGGCTCGGTAGTCCCTGTAATTCCTGGTCCTGCACTGGCATTTTTCGGTATGCTGTGTGCCTCGTGGACCGATTACTCAACGATGGAATCCCGCACACTGTGGATTTGGGGTGTGGTAGCTGTTGTTGTCGGCATTATGGACTACTTCCTGCCGGGATATTTCAGCAAGGTGCTGGGTGGCACTCGTGCAGGCATTACTGGTGCTACGATAGGTGTCTTTGTAGGTCTTTTCTTTGGCCCTATCGGTATCATTGCCGGCCCATTCGTGGGTGCTGTCATTGGCGAGTTGCTCAACAACAAGGAGAACCTCGACAAGGCTATCACCGTAGGATTTGGCTCACTCATTTCGTTTTTGGTAGGCTCCGGCGTAAAGATTATAGTATCGGGCTTTATGTTCTACTACATCTGGAAAGATGTATGGCACGCTATGTGGGCATAAGAGATCTGACACCAGAGAATAACAAAGGTCGCAAACTCATTTGCGACCTTTGTTATTCTCTGCCAATTCACTACTGCGAAATCTTCACCAACGCCTCGCGATAAGAGTTCAGTATGCGTGATTTGGCGATAAAGCCCAAGTAGTGATTCTCCTTATCCACGACAGGCAGCATCCAGGTATGATTCTCCTCAAATCGTGGCAGAATACTCTGTATCATCTCGTTTTGCAGCACCTTGTAAGGTGGCTGTATCATATAGTGCATAATAGAACGGCTCCAATTCTCCGAATTGAACATATCCTCACGCAGGTCGTCCAGCTGCACAACACCCAGCAGATGCCTCTCGTCATCAATAACAGGGAAGATATTGCGTCGTGCTGTAGAGATAATCTTTACTATATCGCCCAACGTAACACCACTCTTGATAGTGATAAAATCGGTCTCCATCAAATCCGACAGACGTAGAAACACGAATGCCGACTGGTCTTTATCGTGCGTGAGCAACGCACCCTGCTGACGCAATTGCTTGGTGTAGATTGAGTCGCTGTCGAGCATATAATCCACGGCAAACGAGGTGGCCGCAACAATCATCAGAGGGATGAATAGTCCATAGCCATTTGACAATTCGGCAATCAAGAATATGGAAGTCAGCGGAGCCTTCATCACGCCAGCCATAACACCCGCCATACCTACCAGCGTAAACGACACGACCGACACATTCCAGTCGAAGCATACATTGCAGGTGAGAGCCACGATAGCACCCATAAAAGCACCAACGAACAGCGAGGGGGCAAATGTTCCTCCCACACCTCCGGCGGCATTGGTTGTAGCCATTGCTATAACCTTGAAGAACATTATGGCAGTGACATAGAGAATGGCGAGCCACTCTATATTGCTGAACTTGAAGAACAGTGAGTTATTGAACAGCTCTGTCACCTTGCCGTGCATCAATGCCGTCATACCCTCATAACCCTCACCATACAGCGGAGGGAAGATGAAAATCAAGACACCGAGGATAACACCGGCTACGGCCCAGCGTTTATACTGCGAATTGATTCCCTTGATATAGACTCCCACCTTGGAATTGACCGAGGTAAAGTAATACGACATAAGTCCGCAGCATACTCCCAGCAGGACATATAAAGGTATCTGCTTGATTATAAAAGCGTCAGCTGCACTCAGCGTAACTGCGATGATAGGATCAAAACCACGGAACACCAGTGCCGTAGTTGTTGCCGATACCGAAGCCAGCAGAAGCGGGAAGATAGAGCCGGCGGTGATATCGAGCATTAAAATCTCCAAAACAAAGACCACTCCCGTAATCGGAGCCTTGAAAATCGCCGCAACGGCGGCACCCGCACCACAACAGAGCAACAGCGTGAGTTCCTTATAGTTAAGCTTCGCCAGCTTACCCACATTAGAGCCTATCGCCGCACCTGTAAGTACTATAGGAGCCTCCGGTCCGACAGAGCCACCAAATCCGATAGTTGTAGCACCTCCGATAATTGACGACCAGCAGTTATGGCGTTTGATGCGTGAGTCGGAACGCGACATAGCATACAGCACACGCGTCACACCCTCCGAAATCTGATCCTTGACGATATACTTAACGAAGAGTGTCGCCAGAATAATACCAATGGCTGGATATATCAAATAGAGAATCTGTACCCTGTCCACAGGAAACCAAGTGACCAACGCGGAACGGATACCATAGAGCAACATCTCAAAGACACAGGTACCAAGACCGGCAAGCAGACCAACGACGACTGCCAATACGGCCATCATCTGCTGATTGCTCAACCGATGGAACTTTTCAAGTATCCATTGCGATACCTGCTCTTTGGTAATCATTTTCATATCAACACAAGCGGAATATCTCCGTAAAACTATTTTGCAGCCTTATACATCTCCGACTGCTGGCGGATAAGCTCGGTGTCCTCGAAATAGTTGATTTTCATTGCACGACGCACCATATTGAGTGTCTCGGCAGCCTCTGCACGGGCTACATCGCAACCCTTCTTCAAAATTTCGTAAACGCCCTCGATATCCTGCTCATACTCCTTGCGACGGGTACGGATAGGCTCCAGCATCTCCTGCAAAACCGCATAGAGGAACTTCTTGACCTTCACATCACCCAAGCCACCACGCTGATAGTGAGCCTTCAACTCATCAAGCGAAGAGTAATCGGGCAGATATGCAGCAAAATGCTCCGGACGAGAGAAAGCGTCAAGGTATGTAAATACACAATTGCCCTCAATCTGACCGGGATCCTCGATACGGATATGATTCGGGTCGGTGTACATACTCATAACCTTCTTACGCAAATCCTCTGCCGTATCCGACAGATAGATGCAGTTACCCAATGATTTTGACATCTTCGCCTTGCCATCGGTACCCGGCAGACGCATACAAGCACTATTGGTCGGGAGTTTAATCTCCGGCTCAACCAATGTCTCACCATAAATCGAATTGAACTTATGCACAATCTCGCGAGTCTGCTCAATCATAGGCTCCTGATCAGCACCTGCAGGAACGGTTGTAGCACGGAATGCTGTGATATCCGAAGCCTGTGAGATTGGATAGGTATAGAATCCTACGGGAATAGACTTTCCGAACTCACGCATCACAATCTCGGTCTTAACGGTCGGATTACGTTCCAGACGAGCCACCGTCACGAGGTTCATATAGTAGAATGCCAGCTCGGTAAGCTCCGGCACCATACTCTGAATAAAGATTGTTGCCTTTGTCGGGTCGATGCCGCAAGAGAGGTAGTCCAAAGCGACCTCGATGATATTCTGACGCACCTTCTCGGGATTGTCGGCATTATCGGTAAGTGCCTGGGCATCGGCAATCATAATGAAAATCTTCTCAAACTCACCAGAGTTCTGCAACTCCACACGCTGACGCAACGAGCCTACATAGTGGCCCAGGTGGAGTTTTCCTGTGGGACGGTCGCCCGTCAAAATAACTTTTCCCATATCTTTACTGAATTCTTATTGCTTTTCTCTTGTTTTTGCCGTAAGGAGAGTGCTTCATTGCAATAGAAACAAACACCCTACCCTCAAAAATAAACACAAAAGTAAGAAATATTAACCACCCGACCAAAAAAGTTTGACGCTATAATTTTTTTTTATACTTTTGTAAAGCGTATTACGATTGCAATTATCAAGATATTACCACGCTACAATACACTGTTTTATACGCAAACAAACCGACAACAAAGACATATTGCTATGACAATCATCCAATTACAGTACCTCATTGAGGTTGCCAACAGTGGTAGTTTTTCAGCCGCTTCGGAACACTGTTTTGTAACGCAGCCTTCGCTCTCGATGCAGATAAAAGTCCTGGAGGAAGAGTTGGGCGTGATACTCCTTGACCGTTCAAAAAAACCGGTCATTCCAACCGAGGCAGGAGCTGTCGTAATAGCACAGGCACAGGAGACCTTGAAGGCCTATAACTCTATCCGCGAGTCTATCGCCGAGCTGAAAGGCGAGACTGCCGGAAAGCTGCGTCTGGGAGTAATTCCGACCATTGCTCCGTACCTCTTGCATAAGTTTATCCCAGACTTCGTAAAACGCTATCCACGAGTGGAGTTAGAGATTCGCGAAATGGTTACAGCAAACATCATTGACGCCCTGAAAAAAGATCAGATTGATGCGGCCCTTGTTGCGAGCGGAACTTGCGGTGAAGGTATATTGGAGAGGGATCTTTTCAGCGACCATTTTTACGCCTATGTTTCGCCCTCCAACCCACTGTACGAACGATCAAACATCCGCATCGAGGATATTGATCTGAAAGATTTGATTCTGTTGAGCCCTGGCAACTGTATGCGCGATCAGATTATCGAGTTATGTCAGGCTCGGAGAGATATGCCGTCACACTACTACTTCGAGTCGGGGTCATTGGATACACTGATGCGTATCGTGAACTGTACGTCGAGCATGACAATCATACCGGAGATGGCGTTGGAGTATGTGCCGGCCGACCGCAAGTCACAGATTAAGACACTCGCCAAAGGAGCCACTTCTCGCCGTATTGCCATAGCTATACGACGCACATACGTCAAGAACTCCATAATAAACGCCTTGGAGCATACCATTATCGAGAAAGTCGGCAATCTGCAAAAGTTTATGCATTAATAGCACTTTATTGGCTTTTTGTGGTCTAAAAAGAGTGACTTAAATTACGAGTTTCCTGCATTGGGGGCTCGTAATTTTATATTTTGGCAAATATCGCCACAGAATATACAACCGAGCATATTTTTATTTCGTTTTCTCACAAAAATATTGTATATTTGCAAAGTTATATGTACACACAAGAATATGGAAAAATTAATTGAAACAATAGTAAGTGCTATTCAGGACAAAAAAGGTAAGGATATTGTATCATTGGATCTGTCAGGATTCGACGGAACAATCTGCTCTCATTTCGTAGTTTGCAATGCGGACTCAACATCACAGGTTGCTGCCATTGCAGACGGAATTGAGAAGGAGGTTATGGAGAAGCTGGGCGAAAAATTATGGCGTATCGAGGGTCAGCAAAATGCTTTCTGGATTGCCATGGACTATCTTGACGTTGTAGTTCACATTTTCCAGACCGAGCTTCGCGAGTTCTATCGTCTGGAGGAGTTGTGGGCAGACGCCCCAATGAAGAAATACGAATACGAGTTGTAGTCGTACGCAATACAGAATTACCAAAACGCAGAACAGAAGTTTTATCTCTGCTAAAATATGGCAAAAAAGCAACAGAATAAGAAAAAACAACCCCAGACCATAATGTTAAGATTCAACTTTATGTGGATCTGGGGCATTATCATACTCTCCATAATCGGATACTCGTTATTCGGCAATGAGAGTGCAGCTCCGTTGAAGAGCAATACAAACGATATCACAAAACTCATCAGTCAGGGTGAGGTAGAACGCATCGTGGTCATCAACAAGAGTGACGCCAAGGTCTATCTTACTGACGAGGCTATCGAACGACATAACAAAGAGGCTGAAACGTCAAAGAAGGCCCTACTCCCCAAAGAGGGCGAGCAGTATTTCTTCACTATCGGCTCGGTTGAGTTGCTGGATCAGGCAGTAAAAGATGCTGTGGCAGCATCGGAGGTTGAGAACAACCCCGTCAGCATTGAGTATTTGGAGAAACGCAGTCGCTGGGACAATTTTCTGGTAAATATTCTGCCATGGATATTTATCATCGCCATATGGATTTTCATATTCCGAGGAATGGCTCGTGGCGGTGGCGGTGGCGGCAACATTATGAATGTCGGCAAGGCCCGTGCACAGGTATTTGACAAGGATAACCCCGACAAGCGTGTAACATTCAAGGATGTTGCAGGACTGGAAGAGGCCAAGGTCGAGATTATGGAGATTGTGGACTTCCTTCGCAAGGCGGACAAGTATCGTGAGCTGGGTGCCAAGATTCCCAAAGGCGCTCTGCTTGTAGGTCCTCCGGGAACGGGTAAGACATTGTTAGCAAAGGCTGTCGCAGGAGAGGCAAATGTTCCATTCCTCTCTATTTCGGGTTCCGATTTCGTAGAGATGTTTGTCGGCGTGGGAGCTTCGCGTGTTCGCGACCTCTTTGAGCAGGCCAAGCAGAAGGCTCCGTGCATCGTCTTTATTGATGAGATTGACGCCATTGGTCGTGCAAGAGGAAAGAATGCCGGTTTTTCGGGAAATGACGAGAGAGAAAACACCCTCAATCAGTTATTGACTGAGATGGATGGTTTCCAGACCAATACGGGCGTTATAGTTTTGGCTGCAACCAACCGTGTCGATATTCTTGATAAGGCGTTGATGCGAGCAGGTCGTTTTGACCGTCAGATAGATGTCGGCTTGCCCGATGCGAAGGAGCGTGAGGCTATATTCAATGTGCACCTGCGTCATATCAAGCTTGACAATGCTATCGACCGCCAGTTCCTCGCCAAGCAGACCCCCGGTTTCTCTGGTGCTGACATTGCAAATGTCTGCAACGAGGCGGCTCTGATAGCTGCCCGTAATGACAAGAAGGCTGTAACCCGCGAGGATTTCATAGCAGCCATTGACCGTATCATCGGTGGCTTGGAGAAGCGAAACAAGAACATCTCGCCTGCCGAACGCCGTGCAACTGCTATTCACGAGGCAGGACACGCTACGGTTATGTGGATGCTCAAAGAGTGTGACCCTGTATTGAAGGTGACAATCATACCGCGAGGCAAGAGCCTTGGTGCAACGTGGGCTGTGCCCGAAGAGGAGAGAGTTCACATCACCGACAATACCCTCTCGGAGCAGTTGTCTGGTCTTTTGGGTGGCCGTATTGCCGAGGAGGTAAATTACGGCACACTCGGAGCAGGTGCATTAAGCGATCTGGAACGAGCAACAAAGATGACTTACGCTATGGTTGCCTACTATGGTATGAGCAAGAAGATTGGTCCTATCAGCTTCTACGACTCTACCGGAGCTCGCGACACCTTTACAAAGCCGTATGGTGAGCAGACTGCCAACGAGATAGATGCCGAGGTGCGTCGCATTCTGGACGAGGCATACACCCGTGCCCGCAATATCATTGAGGCTAACAATGACAAGATTAACGCCATGGCCGATATGCTTTTGGAGAAGGAGACTATCTACGCCGAGGATATTGAGAGCATCTTGGGCAAGTCAGCACAAACAAAGACCGAGCTGCCGAAAACAGAGGGTGCGACAATCGCCCCCGCGGAAGATGGAGGGTCAGAGGTTACGATAGAAAAAGAATAAATGAGGCTCAAACGAAGCGAATATGAGTGATAAATTGAAGAATTTTCTGGTACGCACAGCAAGTGGAGCTGTCTTGCTTGCCGTAGTACTCGGAGCCATACTTTGGTCGAAGTGGAGCTTCGGTGTGTTGATGCTGGCCATTATAATCGGTGGTCTGCGAGAGTTCTATCGCATGGCATCAAAAGCAGGATATCAGCCACAAAAGTTTGTAGGTTATGCTACCGGAACGGCAATATTTATCTTTGCCTTTTCTGTTATGGGCTCTTTGATGGGCGAGGAGAAAGACCTGTTTACATTAGCCGTGATTTTGGTTCCCTATGTCATTATGCTTATACCTATGATGTTCATATGTGAATTATATCGCAAAAGCCAGACTCCCATCGCTAATATAGGCTCTACGCTTATGGGTGTTATATATATAGCATTGCCCATATCGTTATTCGTATTCATACCCATCCTGCTGGGTGAAGGCGAATGGAAACCGCTGGCGGCATTGTTCTACATATTTATCATCTGGGCCAATGATGTATTTGCCTACCTCTTTGGCATCACTCTGGGTAAGCACCGCTTGTTTGAACGTATTTCGCCAAAGAAATCGTGGGAGGGATTCATCGGAGGTCTGCTCGGAGCAATGGCTATGGGCTACCTCGCATCGGTCGTTATGGATGGCAACCACATCGAGTGGATAGGTTTGGCCCTGATAGCAGCTATTTCGGGCGTATTTGGCGACCTTGTTGAGTCACTCTTCAAGCGTTCGGTAGATATCAAGGACTCGGGACACATCCTTCCCGGCCACGGAGGGTGGCTTGACCGCTTCGATGCATTGATATTGTCAATTCCGTTCGTTTTTGTCTATCTGACCATATATGCTTTCGCAGCAATGTAACCCAATCCACATAACACTAACTCGTAAAATCGAAAACCTAAACAATTTACAGATATGAAAATCAACAAAGAAGGATATAAGATTATTGCCGTATCAGGTCTGATCTGTTTGGTATTATGGGCTTTGATGTACCACTTCATCAAGCTCCATATCAACAGTGCTCTGTTTATAATGAGCACCATAATTCTCGTAGCTTTCTGGTTCTTCATCGTAGCTTTCTTCCGCGAGCCACGCCGAGTAAAGATTCACGACAACGACCTTGTATTTTCGCCGTGCGATGGTCGCGTGGTCGTTACCGAAGTAGTCTATGAAGATGAATACATTAAAAAGGATATGCTGCAAATCTCGATTTTTATGTCTGTTACCAATATTCACATGAACTGGATGCCGGTATCAGGCGTGGTTGAGTACTACAAGTATCATCCGGGCCGCTTCCTGATTGCGTGGCACCCCAAGTCATCGACCGAGAACGAACGTACAACCACGGTTGTAAAGATGGATAACGGCGAGCAGGTTCTCTTCCGTCAGGTGGCAGGTCTTATCGCACGCCGTATCGTATCGTACATCAAAGTTGGAGATAAAGTAGGCCAAAATGATGTATTCGGTTTTATCAAGTTTGGCTCACGTATTGACGTATTGGTTCCAAAGGATAGCGAGCTATTGGTGGAGATTGGCGACCCCGTAGTCGGCTCGCAGACTCCTATTGTAAGATTACGCAAATAAGAGCAATAGAGTATTGATATGACCATTACACCGCAAAATATACTACGTTTTATCGTAGGTACCGTCATCGCTGCTGTCATACTTTTTTTGGTATGGTATTTCAGCTCTGTGGTCATATACATATTGGTTGCGGCTGTTTTGGCTATTATGGGCCGGCCATTGGTCAGTTGGCTACTTAAACTCCACATCAAGAAACGCCACCTGCCCCGTTGGGCAGCTGCAGCAATTACGCTGCTGGTGATACTTGCAGCTTTCTCGGCCATTTTTTCACTCTTTATCCCGCTTGTCTTCAACAAGATAAACGAGTTTGCCCAGCTCGATTTTGCTACGGTGCTATCCTCTATTCAGGAGCCATTGGCTCACGCACAGGCCTATCTGCAACGTATGTTTGCCCTGCCCGAGACCGAGTTCTCGTTGCGTGAGACGCTGGTATCCACTCTCAAGGAGTTTGTCAATTACAGCACCATCAACAGCACATTCACCTCTATTGTGAGTGTTGCTCTTTCAACGCTTATTGCCGTATTCTCTATATCGTTTATCACATTCTTCTTTCTCAAAGAGGATGGTTTGTTCTACTCGATGGTTACGGCAATGTTCCCCGACCGCTTGCAAAAGAATGTGACGCACGCACTGGATTCTATCACGGTGTTGCTGTCGCGTTATTTTACGGGTCTTATCACCGAGAGCCTTATCCTTATGGTGGTTATCTCGACTGTGATGATTCTCTTTGGTATGCATACCGACAACGCACTGCTCATAGGATTGATTATGGGTGTGATGAATGTCATTCCCTATGCTGGCCCGCTTATGGGCGGTATTATTTCGATGTTTATTGGAATTGTAGCACCTATCGAGGGCTATGCGGTTATGCACACCGTAACGATTATCGTCTGCTCGCTATTCTGCATCAAGGGCTTTGATGATTTCGTGTTGCAGCCGACAATCTACTCCGAACGTGTGAAGGCTCATCCGTTGGAGATATTTCTGGTTATCCTTGTGGCCGGATATATGGCCGGCATCTTGGGTATGCTGTTAGCAATACCATCTTATACGGTGTTGCGTGTGCTGGCCAAGGAGTTCTTCTCGGAGTTCTCACTCGTCAAGAAACTCACTCAAAACATCTAACATTATAATATAAAGGTATAATGGTTATCAGAGGCGAGGTTATACGCGGAGCACAGTTAGGCCGCAAGATGGGATTCCCGACAGCGAATATCGATGCCCAGGGCCTGACCGAAATCGAGAACGGCGTTTATGCCTCGGAGGTGGAGTATGACGACTGTCGCTATGCGGCGATGTCGAATATTGGTATGCGACCCTCGGTTGATGGCACTACACGCCTGCTGGAAACACACCTTTTTGGTTTTGAGGGCGACCTCTACGGCAAGCAGATAGAGGTGCGTCTGGTGCGTAAGATACGCGACGAGAGGCGTTTTGCATCGATTGACGAACTGCGAGCCCAACTCCAGCGTGATGCCGAGGAGTGCCAAAAAGAGCAAGAATAATAGTCTTGCTCTTTTTTTTTACGGAATTATATAATTTTCTTCGGATTTATCCATTTTAGGCTTGTTGCTAAAAAATAGATTCTCACGCATTTGTTTTTCGTCACTCTGAGGGAGGCTTGCCGACCGTGAGAGTCTAAAAACAAATGCTCAGAATGACGTTACAGGACTAAACGATATAATTCCGATTCTCTTTTTTATTCTTGATTTGCAAGATATTAAAAAATCTTTACTAACTTTGTAACGATATTTTGATAAACACGGAAAGTGTAAACTTATTCTCGAACTGTGAACGTAGGAAATTCATTTTTAAAAAGAATCAAGCAGACTTCTTCTCGCGTCGTATCCATTTGGATATCGGCGTGGAGTTGTTGCTTATTTTATCTAAACGGTAATCCTACGACCGACAGTTCTAAAATAAGTTTTCAGCACCACGCTTTCTTTTTTTTATACCGCTTTCGGGGTGCGGAGGGCAGAAATCTATTCACAATGAAAAAATTAGCTTTTTTGGTGGCTTTCGCAGCCATTGTTGCAGGTGTTATGGTCGCTTGCAGCCAAAAGGATCCTATGCCCAATGCCGAGCAGGAGTATTACACCGTATCACTTGACTGGGAGGGCGAGATTCTCGATGTGTGGTATGAGCCATTGCGTTCTAACTCAACCGACGACCTCTATGGTATTCAGGTCTATCAGGCACCCGATGTCGAGCTGGAAGAGGGCAAATCAACAACTTGGACCCGCTATGCCTATGGTTTGTTTGACAATGCTGATGATATCACCATTCAGCTGTTGAAGGGCTATAAATATAAGTTTGTAGCAACAATGGTTGTGGATGGAAAGAATAAGATATCTCACTTTACCGATAATGTAAGTTATTCCAATCCTTTCTATATTACTAGACCAGGAGCCAACACCTATGGTCTCCTTGCTAATAAGTTTGATTACCAGAGTACAATTTATTTTTCGGGATTAGAGGATGGAACAACAAGCTTGCAAGGTCTTAGTGGCTATATCTCTCACCCCAACACCGAGCGCTTCTATGGTGAGTTGGAGGATTATATTCCCGGCTCTAATGGCGACAAGGCAAAGATTAAGATGAAGCGTACATCATTCGGTGCCAAGTTTATTGCCAAGGGTAAATTGGCAAAGAGTGGTACTTTGCAGGTACAGATGACCGAGGCTCCCAAGATGGAGTTGGCTCTCTCAAACAGCGACAACCAGATTTCGGATATATTTACATTCGATTATGTCAAGGCTGCGTGGGCTGACAATCAGTACAAAGAGACCATCGCCGTAACATTCAACTGGATTCGTACCGACGGCACAACACTGCCCCTCGGCACTCACAACGTAACATACAAGCGTAACGCCACAACCGTAGTGCAGGTAAATATCGAGAACGAGGCCAATGCCGGTGGCGTGGGTTTTGAGTATGACGAGGCCGACCTCGGCGATATGCCCGAGGATGGCGAGAACGACCTCACAATCACCGACGGCGAGGTAGTTGATACCGACGTAGATACAAATCAGTAATACCACCTTTATATTTAATTACCCATCAAGGGTAGCCAACCTCTTCGGGGGTTGGCTTTTTGTTTTAGGAGGTTAAGGAGGTTAAGGAGGTTAAGGAATTCTCTAATTTCTCTAATTTCTCTATATTCCCTAAGCACGGCCATTAAGATAAAAAAAATCCCGAGCCTTTCGAGGTTCGGGATTTTTCGTTTATGCCTTGCAATATTACTTCTTCGACTTGGCCTGCTGACGCTGCAACTCCTCCTGCTGACGCATCAGCTCCTCATAACGAAGCTGGAACTTTGACTTCTTCTTGTCCTTCTGCTTTGAGGCGTTGCGTGCCATTATAGAACGAATCTTATCGTCATCTACAAAGCGACGCATAGAGAACATAATAATCATAGTCAAAACCTGCGACAAGAGATAGTAGTAGCACAATCCTGATGCGTAGTCATTAAACCAGACGAGCATCATTATCGGCATCATATAGACCATCATAAACTTCATACCTGCCATACCGGGCTGATTTGACGCACCCTGCTGTTGGTAGGTAAAATATGAGAAGCCCATCATCGTAAAGCACATCAGCAAGCAGAACAGGCTGACGTGGTCGCCATACCAGGGTATGTTGAAAGGCAAGTTCAGGATGCTGTCGTAAGATGACAAATCGTCAGCCCACAGGAACGAATGGCCACGCAACTCGATGCTTGCCGGGAAGAAGCGGAACAGAGCCCACAACAGCGGCAGCTGAATAAGCATAGGCAAGCAGCCGCCCATAGGATTGATGCCGGCCTTCTTGTAGAGGTCCATCATAGCCTGCTGCTTCTTCATAGCGTCCTCCTGACGGGGATACTTCTCATTCAAAGCGTCCAGCTCGGGCTTGATGACACGCATCTTCGCCGTAGAGAGGTAGCTCTTATAGGTAAGCGGCAGGATAAGCATCTTAACCAGAATGGTCAAAATAAGGATAATCAGACCGAAGCTGCCGATATACTTCTGCAAGAAGTCCATAACGGGGATAACGATGTAGCGGTTGAACCAGCCTACAAGCCATCCTCCCAGCGGAATAAGGCGTTCCATAGCAATCTTCTCGCCATCCTTGCCACGCACCTTCGACAACACGGCATACTTATTAGGGCCGCAATAGATTGAGAAGGCGTAATCTGTTACCTGTGGATTGTATGCCACGCCCACGCGTGCGGTATAGGTCTTGATAAATCCAGAGCCCGCAGGAGCTGTGACGAAGCCCATATCGGCATACGAGAAGTTTTTGTGTGCGATGAATACCTCCGAGAAGAACTGCTGCTTGAAGGCAATCCAATTAACCTCACTCTGCACATCCTTCGACTTATTCTCCTCACTCATACCCAGATCCTCGACATCATCCTCATCGGGGAAACGATACGACAATGTGGTGTACAGATTCTCGTTCTTGAAGCCCTTCTCGTTCTGGTAGGTCTTGGTAATCCACTCCATACCGAGAGTTGACTGCGAAGCCATAATGGGTGAGAGGTTCTCCAGCTTGACATTAAAGTCGAGCATATAATCTCTTGCGGGGCTCTTCTCGTCATAAAGCACATACTCATAGCGAAGGAATGCACCGGCACTCACCTCCAGACTCATAACCAGACGCTGGAAGCCCTCGCCCTTCTCGATGCCCAACGATGTGAAGACATACTCCGATGTATTAACCTGAATATTCTT
>JAFNXQ010000014.1 GCA_017383445.1 Alistipes sp. | reverse complement strand
GAGAGGAAGAATACGTTACCGTAACCACCGGTAGCGATAACCACCGCGTGAGCACCGTGACGCTCAATCTCTCCAGTTACGAGGTTACGAGCAATGATACCCTTTGCCTCACCGCCCTCAACTACGATATCCAACATCTCGTGACGGGGATAGCTCTTTACAGAACCTGCGGCGATCTCCTTGTTCAAGGCAGCATAAGCTCCCAACAAGAGCTGCTGACCGGTCTGACCGCGAGCATAGAAGGTACGAGATACCTGTGCACCACCAAATGAACGGTTAGCCAGCAAGCCACCGTACTCACGAGCAAAAGGAACACCCTGTGCTACGCACTGGTCGATGATGAGGTTAGAGACCTCAGCCAGACGATATACGTTAGCCTCACGAGCACGATAGTCACCACCCTTGATAGTATCGTAGAAAAGACGATATACAGAGTCGTTGTCGTTCTGATAGTTCTTCGCTGCATTGATACCTCCCTGTGCTGCGATAGAGTGAGCACGACGAGGAGAGTCCTGAATGCAGAATACCTTTACGTTGTAACCCAACTCACCGAGTGAAGCAGCTGCAGAAGCACCACCCAAACCTGTACCTACGATGATAATGTCGAGTTTACGCTTATTTGCGGGGCTGACAACCTTGATAGCCGCCTTGTGATTACTCCATTTTTGAGCCAACTCACCGGCAGGAATCTTTGAATCTAATTTTAGAGCCATATCTGTTTGTTTTTAATTGTTCCTAATGAAATCTATTAGTGAGTGTGACCTGCACAGCAAGCATCGGTGCAAGCGTTGCAAGCATCAGCGGCACAAGCAGCTGCACTACCGCAATCACCGCAGAGGCTGCATACAAAGAATGCAACAACAACGGCTGCAAAGCCCAATACTACGAGTGTAGATACGATCTTCGCGATGCACTTAATACGTGGGTACCATGTGTCGTTTGCCCAGCCAACAGTCTGAACCATTGACCATACACCGTGATTGAGGTGGAACCACAACGCTGCCAACCATACGAGGTAGATAACCACGTTGTACCACTTTGAGAATGTGAATGCGATAAGAGCAGCGCCATCGGTAGCGTGAATAAACTCACCACCTACCATAGAGCCCTCGGCACCCATCAACTCAACAAGCATCATCTTCGACCAGAAGTGCATAAGGTGCACACCAAGACCCAAGACTACGATAACGCCAAGAACAAGCATATTCTTTGACGACCACTCTACGCCGGGCTCGTTAGCTGTAACAGCATAACGCTGTGTACCGCGAGCACGATAGTTGTTGATTGTAAGAATCAACGCATACACAAAGTGAAGCACTACCAACGCAGCCAGACCTGCAGTGGCTACCAAAGCATACCAATTGGCACCCAACAACGAGCAGATGGTGTTGTAGGCATCAGCACTAATCAATGCAACAAGGTTCATTGACATGTGGAAGAGCAGGAAGAGTACAAGGCAACAACCTGTCACACTCATCACCAACTTCTTTCCGAGAGATGAATTGCATAAAAAACAGCTCATAATCTAAAATTTTTGTTTATTTTTGTTTGTGAAATTGTTTTCCAATATCTCCGCAAAGATAACAAATGTTTGCAGAATAACAATAGAAAAATCTCCTATTTGTGGGCTTTTTCGCATTTTTTCATTGCATTATGGACAAAAAAGAGATACGAAGAGTCATAAAAGAGCAAACCAAGGCCCTTGACCCCGACAAAAAGGCAGCAGAAGCAGCCGTCATAAACAATCTTGTCAAGCAGATTATTCTCGATAGGAAGCCCTCCGTCGTAGCAGCATTTATGCCCCTGCCGGACGAGATTGCCATAGACATCGGCTCACTCTCTTCGCTATGCCGTTTGGCATTGCCCCGCATCACCTGCGACAGCAAAGAGTCTGCCGAAATGGAGTTTTTCGACTATCAGCCCGAAGAGATTAACCAAGGAGCATACGGCATCAGCGAGCCGCAAGGCAGGAGTAGAGTTGCTGCCGAAGAGATTGATGTTATTATCGTTCCCGGCGTGGCATTCTCTCCCGATGGCCGCCGTCTTGGACGAGGCAAGGGATTTTACGACCGCTACCTCTCCCGCAAGGGCTTTCGTGCATACTGTATCGGAGTATGTTTCAGGCATCAGTTACTTGACGACATTCCCACCGAGCCGCACGACCGCACGATGGACAAAGTCGTCGTCAGCGAACAATAAAGTCGCAAGCAATCAATAAAATAGACGCCTCCGAATAGCATTAAAAAGCCACCGGAGGCGTCTTATCTGTTTTGCTGATACTGCTTTCAAGCAGAATCACAAACTACTCGTCTGATTCCACATTACGCAAGCCCTTCTTGCCGATATTTATACCCAAGCCAAAGGTCACATTCACATTACTCTGGCTGATAGGTATCCACTGCGGAGTTTTGCGGCTCAGCAACATATCGGTAGCCACAAAGAGATTGAAGCCCTTCGGGCAGATGTTAAGTGCCAGACCCACAGCTCCGCCTCGGTTGTTGATGAACGAGTAGCTTCCCGACAAATGCAACCACTGCATAGGACGGAAATTCGCCGAGGCTGTCAAATTATGCTGGGTCTTATACTCCCAGAACTTCGCACTATAAAACAGACCCAAACCGATTTTTCTGTCGAAGAAGTTATACTCTCCACCGGCATTGACCGATGCACGCAACGCCTTGGTGCGGCTATCAGCCTCCTTCACAACAAAATTCAGTTCATCAAGGTCAAGTCTGGGCTGCGAAACAACGCCATCAGTACTAACCTCAACACCCTCAAATTCGAGGTCCTTATTGAGTTGTCCGATAGATGTTCCCTTCTTTGACCAGCTCATAAAGCCAATATCGTTCACCGACAACGACACCTGCAAATTTGGCAGCACATCGTAGGTAGCACCCACGTCAATACCAAAGCCGTAACCACCGGGAGCATCTTCATCCCTAACGCCAAAATCCTCAAAATCATAGACCAATGTGCCATCATCAAGGCGTTTTGTCGGGAGTTCTGCACCAGTTACAGACATAGAGCCCACAACGTGAGCATACCACCTGTCCTCGCCAAGATAGGCGTCAAACTCATCGAAGTTAAACGATGCCTGCATAGCTCCCGCAAGGAATTTTCCGCGAACACCTAAATACAGTTTGTCCATAATGGGGAAAGAGTAGGTAAAACCTGCCTCAACATAGGTGTTGATATCGGCACCCAGATTGGCGAAGTTTCCGCTATTACCCCTCTTCAGGAAGTCGAATAACTCGTACGGAGCCCTGACACCCGCATCAGCTCGCAAGCTCACATCAAACGACCAAAAATTCTTGCCGTTTTTGGTATAAGCACCAAAGCCCAGAATATTCATATTCAGGCCCATGCCAAATCTGTTCATATCCTGCAAACCCGACAAAGCTCGGTCGGCAGATACCGAGCTGCTCAAAATAGTGAGCAGTTCAGAGCCGTTTGTACACAAAATGTCGTCCAATGCTATATTACCCTGCACATTAGCCTGCAAGCCACCCAGCACCGGGATATTTACATATCCTCGCTGCGATGCAAAGGCTGGATTCCACTGGCTGCGAAGCGGAGTACCCTCCATGAAATATGTGGTGGGATTTTGTGCTATTGCGACTGTTGTCAGCAATGTAAAAACTATACAAAATATCTTCTTCATACCGCTATACTATTTTCTAAAATAATCCACTCAGACCGCCGGTCTTGCGAAGGCTCAAATAGATTGTCATCTCGCAATCCTCATTAAATTCCTCATACAGGTAGTACTGATCCACCTCAACGGGAGCACGCAGATAAGAGCCGTGAATGATGGTCTCCAAGTCCTCCTTATAGATGCGGATATCGTTGATGTTTGAATCGCCGAGGTCAATAACCAGCTCGCCGAAGTTAATCAACGCATCGTCCAGAACGGGGCTCAGGTTAAACTTGAACGGGAAGTTACTCTCCACCCTGCCATACAGATAGAGTGCATTGACAGGATTCTTCTCCGTAGCCGAATCGAGATTTGCAGTCAGCAGATCCAGAACATCATTTGAGATATTCAATGGCGGGATATCGATATTTATATCCTTCAACGCAAGATATGGCATATCGGTCTCCGACAACTCCTGAACAGAGGCCTTAATCTCGTCGGGGTATAGTTTCACCGCCAGCGACAACGCCTCGGCTGCCGCCTCATTCGAGAGTGTATTCAGTGTCTTTGCCAGCAACACTATCTCCGGGTTTGAACTTGCAAGCAACGACTCAATAAAGTCGGAACGATAGTTCTTCACCACATACATACACACCGCCATTCGCTTCTCCTCGTTCTCCTGCAACTCGTTGTACAGGTCGTCAAAGATCAGCTGGAAGTAGGCATCGTCATTCATCAGACGCTGAACATCAATAGAAGTAGAGCCGTCGGGCATACTCTCCGGGAACCATACAGACATTGTTTCATACAGCTCCTTGATAGATATTTCGCCCATATTGGCACTCTGGCAGATATCATCAATCGTTATCTTAACGCTTGCCAATGGCATCTTGAACTCACTCTCATCGCCGCCAATGGTGATATCATCCGAATCTATTTTTGACAAATCATACTGTTCGTCAATGCAAGATGTCTGCATAATAGCAAAACACATCGCTATTAAAGCAATCAAAGGATGTTTCATTGAAAATTTGGGTTAATGTTTGACATATTTTGAACAAAATTAGTTAAAAACATCACAACTAACAAATTTTATTTCACCATTCCACTCGTCCAACTGAAAAATATTACAACAGAATCGTTAGCCATTATGAAAAATTTGCTATTTTTGTACTATGATGGAGTCGCATAAAATAGATAAGGAGCTACGCGAAAAGGTCGCTGCACTGCCGTTGGAGCCGGGTGTTTATCAGTTTTTGGATAAAGACGGCACCATAATCTATGTCGGCAAGGCGAAGTCGCTTCGCAAGCGTGTATCTTCATACTTTGCACAGAACAAAGAACACTCTTCGAAGGTAAAAGTTCTGGTCAGACACATACGGGATATACGACACATTGTGGTAAACAGCGAACAGGATGCCCTGCTTCTGGAAAACTCGCTTATCAAGACCCATCAGCCCCGATACAACATTCTGCTGAAAGATGACAAGACCTATCCGTGGATAGTCATTCGCCGCGAGAATTTTCCACGCATAGAGTCCACACGCATACTCCATCACGACGGCTCGCACTACTTCGGGCCGTATGGCTCAATCTCTATGCAGCGTTCGGTGCTGGAGTTTATTCGCGAAGTGATTCCGCTACGCACCTGCAAACTCAATCTCTCGCCCCAGAACATTGCCAAAGGCAAATATGGCGTCTGCCTGCAATACCACATAGGCAACTGCAAAGCCCCCTGCATCGGAGCACAGAGTGAGGAGGAGTACAGCCAGCTGCTGGATATGGCGAAGGAGGTTTTGAAGGGCGATCTGCGTCCCGTAAGACGATACCTTGAAGAGAATATGCAGCAGGCCGCAGCAGAACTGAAATTTGAGGTTGCACAACGATTCAAGCAGCGACTGACAGCCTTGGAGAACTATCAGAGCCGTTCGGTCATCGTCAGTGCAAAGATTGTGGATTGCGATATATTCTCACTCCTCGAAGATGACGATGTGGCCTATTGCAACTTCATTCGTCTGCGTCACGGTTCAATCGTAGCCCTGCACACCGTACGCCTGACAACAGGTGTGGATTCTACACGCGAGGAGATGCTCACTACGGCTATACAATACTTTGTCGAGAACTTTGCACACTCGCTTTCTCGCGAGGTAATCGTACCTTTTATGCCATCCACCACTCTGCTCTTTGACAAGGTGACGTTCACCGTGCCAAAGCGAGGCGACAAGGCCGACCTTTTGGAGTTCTCACTCAAAAGTGCCCGTATATACCGCGCCGAGCAGATGAAAAATCTCGAAATAAAGAATCCCGAACGCCACACCGAGAGGCTGATGAATGCTATGCAGCGGGAGCTGCATCTCGACCGTCAGCCACGTCATATTGAGTGTTTCGACAACTCTAACCTGCAAGGCACCAACCCCGTAGCATCGTGCGTTGTGTTCCGCAACGGCAAACCCTCACGCAAGGAGTATCGTCATTTTAACGTCAAGACCGTTGTCGGGCCCGATGACTTTGCATCAATGCGAGAGATTGTCTATCGCCGGTATTCGCGTCTGATTGAGGAGGGTGCTGAATTGCCCGACCTTATAATCGTGGATGGCGGCAAGGGCCAGCTGTCGAGTGCCTACGAGGTGCTGTGTGCGTTGGGTATTGAGAATAAGGTACCCATTGTCGGACTGGCAAAACGAATTGAGGAGGTATTCTACCCCAACGACCCTATGCCCTACTATCTGAGTCGTACAGGCGAGCCGTTGAAAGTTGTATGCCACATTCGCGATGAGGCTCACCGCTTTGGCATTACCTTCCATCGCCAAAAACGCAGCAAGGCGTTTATAAATAGCGAGTTAGAGCAGATTGAGGGCATCGGCACAAAGAGTCTGAATGCTCTGCTACGCCACTTCAAGACCGTTACAAATGTGCGTAACGCCTCGCTTGAAGAGTTGGCAAAGGTTGTAGGCGAAGCTCGCGGCAGGAAGATTATTGATTACTTTGCGGAGAATTAGATTTCAACCGAAAAACAGCCATATCACTCTTCGTGCCGATGCGGAACGGAGGCCCCCACAACGACAAACCACTTGAAACATATATCTTCGCCCTGCTCCACTCGCGATAGCCGTGGCTCTGCTCGAAGATATGGTCTGTAAGCAGGTTTATGGGCCACACCTGCCCGTGATGAGTATGGCCACTGAACTGCAAATCGACACCTGCATCATCCACCTGCTGCAAATGATATGGCTGGTGGTCGATAACGATAACCGGCATCGACATATCACACCTCTCCAACAGCGACGACAAAGAGGCTCGGCGGCGATTCATCACATCATCGCGACCTACGATCTGCACGCCCGACGGAAGCATCACTACACTATCTTGCAACAGAGTTATCGGCGTTGTGGCGAGATACTCTTTAACAGCCTCTATGCCACTTATATACTCGTGATTTCCCGCAACCATATAGACTCCCTGCGGAGCTTGCAGCTGCGACAGCACCTCCGCCATATTCTGATTTACAACCGGTCGCAACGAGTTATCAATCAAATCGCCGCCAATGAGAACAACATCGGGCTTTTGCTCGTTTATCATCTTCACATATCGCATCAAGGCCTTTTTATCGGTGCCGTCGCCCAGATGCACATCGCTGACAGCCACAATCGTAAGGACCTCCTTTACGGGTTTGTCCAGCACGATATCGATATGCTCCACCTTCGGATGGCGATAGTTCCAATAGCCAAAAACAAGCAGCGATATGGTTATGCCAGCCGCATAGAGCAGACCAAAACGCATTGAAGGGATAAAAATCTTCGCCACATCGAATACCAGCAAAGCCAATACCATATACAACGTAAAGACCATCCACACCGAGCCGACCTGATAGAGCATACGCATCACGACATCGGGCAGTCCCGCATTGCGGGCAAAGAGGGCTATTACCATAGCAAAAGCCACAGCCCAGAACAATACAGCGACAATCGTCTTCAAAGGCCACGACATACCAGACAGCAGTTGCATCAGGCGGATAAAGATATAGATATTGCCACCTACATAAGCGGCGAAAAAGAGCAGAAAAAAGAGTTTCATACCGACATTTATTTGACGCAAAAATAGTGATTTCCAACAAAATTAGGGAGCCACACTCCACTATTTACCCAAATTATATGCAAAAACGGGAGAACGAAGCGGTAAAAAGTCCGGCAACAAGTTAAATTCCGAACCACACAGGGGTATTTTTGCAAAAAATATTCTATCTTTGTAGGTAGAGAATTTTTATTTGACAACAAACTATTAAATTTTAGTAATATGAAGAGAGCTATCGTTTGGGCCATTGCAGCCCTTTTGGTTGTCGCCCTGCCAGCTTGCGGCAATCGCAACGCAAAGAAAAATGCGATACAAAGCGAGAACACACAGGCAGCAGTCATCGATGTTGATGCACTGCTCGCAGAGGCCGAGAGTTACATTGATCAGGAGGTTGAGGTTGAGGCAATCTGCACACATCTCTGCTCGCACGGTGCAACAAAGATGTTCCTTATGGGCAGCGACGAAAGCAAGACTATTCGCGTCGAGGCGGCCAAGCTGGGTGCTTTTGACCAGAAATGCACCAACAGCATCGTAAAGGTTAAGGGTACACTTCGCGAGGAGCGTATCGACGAGGCCTACCTGCAGCAGTGGGAGCAGAATGAGCAGGCCGCAGAGCACCAGCACGGTGACGGCGAGTCAGGATGCAGCACCGAGAAGGCTGCACGCGGCGAGAAGGCCAACACCACAGCTGACCGCATCGCCGACTTCCGTGCAAGAATCGCCGAGAGAGAGCAGGCCGAGGGTAAGGCATATCTGTCATTCTACTTCATTGAGGCGTTGAGCTATGGCATCGTTGAAGGATAATTTGCGTCGGTGGAGTCGTTCGATCCATCGAGAGCTATCTTTCTTTTTATCGGGTATGGTATTGATTTATGCCATATCCGGTCTTTTTATGAACCATAGAGATACGTTCAACCCCCACTATTCGGTAACACGCACCGAGCAGACGTTATCCGACATACCTGCAAAGGAGGAGATGACGCGTGAGGATGTTGAGGCGATAATGCTGCGTCTGAATGTTGGCGAACGCTATGTTAAGCACTATTTCCCCGAGCAGGACGAGTTGAAGGTCTTTTTGAGCAACAGTTCTTCGCTGGTAGTAAACCTCACTTCGGGCCAGGCCGTTTATGAGTCTTTGAAGCGTCGTCAGATGCTATCTGCTATGACTACATTGCACTACAACCCTGGGCGTTGGTGGACATGGTTTGCCGACCTGTTCGCCATAGGGTTGATTATCATCACACTGACAGGAGCCATTATGCTGAAAGGCCGTCGTGGCCTGTGGGGGCGAGGAGGCATAGAGTTGATTGCAGGCATATTGCTGCCGCTTCTCTTCCTGCTATTGAGTTAGCAACCCCACGCGACAATCAGCAGACTCCGTGCAACAAAAAAAACGAGGGCATCCTTTGGGATACCCTCGTTTAATTTTTCGATGAAAGGATTATTTTACCTCGTTCAGGGCACTCAACTCCTCAAACATTGCTGCGAATGACGATACCATATCGCGACGCATTGCAGCATAGTACTTACGTACGAGTGAAGCGTTGTGAGGCTCAGTAGGATTGTTTGCCTTAATATACAATGCATTACGCAAAGCAACAGCCTTCTCCATCAAACCTACAACGGCCTCCTCTTTTGAGGGCTGGAAATATATAGCCATCTCGCAATCAAAGACAAACTCCTCCAAGCGGTAGTCAATCTCCTTCTTCAGAATTCTTAAATTTGCCATAATTTTATTGTTTTATGTAATTTTTCGATAGTGCAAATATAATAAACAGAATCAATTTATGCAAACATTTGCATCAATCTCCTCACTTTAACATCAAAATTTATAACTCCGATAGTGTGATATTGCGGAACTCTATCGGGCCTCCCTCACTCTGCAACGCGATATATCCCTTGCCTCGCAGCGTTGTACACTCGTTGGCCAACTCGCCGTTGATATAAATCTTTATCTGACGGCCATCGCACACTATATCGGCCTCGTTCCACTCACCTACACTCTTCTCAAAGTCGCCGTAACGCTGCTTAATGGGGAACTCGCCGACACACTCTATATCGAAAATCTTGGCACCGCCGAGCATCACCATATCGCCCGCCTTACCTGCACACAGCTGACACTCAATAGCCTTCGGCCATACGATATCGGGGTATTGAATATGCAGGAAGATACCGCTGTTGCTACCCTCGCCGACCCAACGCCACTCGGCGTGAAGACGATAATTCTCATACTGCTCCTCGGTGTAGATGTAGCCATAGGGCTGGCCCGACACTCTCAGATTGCCGTTCTTGACAGAGAAGACTTCCGCCACACTTGCCGGAGACTCCTTTGTATCCAGAACACTGTTCCATCCCAAAAGGTTACTGCCTCCAAACAGCACAGTATGTGGTTTATTGTTTTTGCAGGCCGAGGCCAGACACATAAAGCACAATGCAACGATAAATAATACTCTTTTCATACTCTGCATATAATTATTTTAGCACAAAAATAGGCATTTATTCCTCATCGGCACCATAAATCTTATTCTTTTTCGCTATATTTGTCCAAATTAACATTCACTATACAAAATACTATGAAAAAACTACTCTTTCTGGGCATCGCCCTTATGCTCAATCTATCTACCTGGGCCTATACCCGCGAAATCATAGCAATCCATAGCAACGCAATGGACAAGGATGTCATGGTTGCCGTAGCACTACCCGACGGCTATCACTCGATGAAGGATCTGCCGGTTGTGTATCTGTTGCACGGCTGCGGCGACAACTATAACTCGTGGCATCAGAACGCCGGCGTCAGCGAGCTGGCCGACAGGCACAATCTGATTATCGTTATGCCCGACGGAGGTCATCACAGTTGGTACTGGGACAGTCCGATAGACAGCACTTTCAAGTATGAAACATTTGTCACCAAGGAGTTGATTGCATATATCGACTCTCACTACCGCACACACGCCGACCGCACATCCCGTGCTATCACAGGCAACTCTATGGGCGGTCACGGAGCTCTTTGGCTCTCATTCCGTCATCCGGACCTGTTTGGTGCTGCCGGTGCTTTGTCGGGAGGTGTAGATATCCGACCCTTCCCAAACAACTGGGAGATTCCATCACTGCTCGGCACGCAGGAGGAGCACCCCGAGAACTGGGAGAACCATACGGTTATCAACCTTGTGCCGCAGTTGCAGCCCAACGCCCTGCGTATCGCCATAGATTGTGGTGTGGGCGACTTTTTCTTCAAGGTTAATTGCGACCTGCACGACAAGCTCACCGAGCATAAGATTCCGCACGACTTCTATCAGCGTCCCGGAGGCCATACATGGAGCTATTGGACAAATGCTGTTCAGTATCAAATGCTGTTTTTCAGCAACTACTTCCAGAAGTAACCAACATTCGACTGCATAATCCAGAATAGAATAAAACATCAAATATTATGAAGAAGATTTTACTCCTCACTCTCGCGTTGTTCGCATTCTGTGGCGTTGCGTCAGCCGACAATCGCGAAACAACAACTCCCGCCAATCGTTATGAACTGGCAGAGAGATTCACTGCAAGCAAGTTGCAGAATATGCTATTCTCAACCACCATCGACCCGCACTACTTCAAGTCGGGCGAGAAGTTCTGGTACAGCTATAAGACCAGCACAGGCACGAAGTGGTATGTTGTGGACCCCGCAACACGCAAGCGTGAGCCTCTGTTTGACCACGTCAAGATGGCTTCACAGTTGAGTGAGATCATGCAAGACCCATTCATCGCCGAGCAGTTACCTATTCTGAATCTCGATGTAGAGGAAGATGGCAATACCTTCACTTTTGAGGTCAAGTCATCGCAGGATGCCGTAGCCGAGAAGGGCAAGAAGGGTCGCCGCGAGAAGCAGACTTATTACTTCTCGTATGACTTCCAGACCAAGCAGCTCACTCATCTTAAAGATAAAAAGAAGGAGACAAAGGAGTTGCGTTGGGCATCGGTTTCACCCGACGGCAAGAGTGTTGTATATGCCAAGGATCTCAACCTCTATCGTATGTCACGCGAGGATTACGAGAAGTTGAAGAAGGACGAGAAGGACACAACCGTTGTGGAGATTCAGATCACCACCGACGGTGTAAAGGACTTCGGCTACGGCCAGCCTCACTCAATGCTCAACACCGACACACTCTGCAATGGCAAGCGTCGCAGCGTTTATGGCGTATGGTCACCCGACTCACGTTACTTCGCAACCATTCTGACAGACTCTCGCAAAGTTAAGGAGTTGTGGGTTATCGACGCTATTGCCGAGCCTCGCCCCACCCTTGAATCTTACAAATATCAGATGCCGGGCGAGAAGGAGGCTCCGCAGTATCATCTCTATCTGTTTGATATGAATGACAACTCTCGCAAGGAGATTCAGACTTCACGCTTCAAGGACCAGACTTTGTCGATTGCCCGACGTCCACGCGAGCATAAGCAGCGTCATATGTACGACCAGCCCAACATCTGGCTCGGCGACGATAATCGTATGTTCGTCACTCGTTCAAGCCGCGACCTGCACCGCATAGACATCTGCTCTTACACCATTGGTCAGGATTCGTTGCGACCAATCATCGAGGAACGTCTTAACACCTATATCGAGGTACGCCCGCTGTCGGCTCTCGGCAACGGCAAGGAGTTGATTCAGTGGAGTGAGAGAGATGGCTGGGCTCACCTCTACCTCTATGATGACGAAGGAAACCTGAAACGTCGCCTCACCGAAGGAGCTTGGCACGTTCATCAGATTGTGAAGGTTGACGAGAAGCGTCGCGTGGTATATTTTACCGCTATGGGTCGCGAGGAGGGTGAAAACCCCTACTACCAGCACTTCTACTCGGTAAGCCTCGACGGCGGTGCTGTCAAGTTGCTCGACAAGGGCGAGTTCTTCCACTCTCCAACGATGGACGACGCGGCCCGCTACTTTGTAGATAACTATTCACGCGTTGATGCTATCCCCGAAACGGCCCTGTACGACTATATGGGTAACAAGCTGATGGTATTGGAGACAAGTGATTTCTCACAGCTTCTGGCCAATGGTTACAAGTTCCCCGAGACATTCAAGGTTAAGGCCGCTGACGGCGTTACCGACCTCTATGGCGTAATGTATAAGCCCTTTGACTTCGACCCCGAGAAGAGCTATCCTATCGTAGATTATGTATATCCCGGCCCGCAGGTAGAGGCGACAACATATCCCTATACCCGTATGTCGGTACGCACCGACCGTCTGGCTCAGGCAGGATTTATCGTCATCACTGTTGGTAATCGCGGAGGCCACCCCGACCGTTCAAAGTGGTATCACAACTACGGCTACGGCAACCTGCGTGACTACGGTCTTGCGGATCAGAAAGCCGCTATCGAGCAGCTCGCTGCACGACACAGCTTCATCGACATCAACCGCGTAGGTATTCACGGACACTCTGGCGGTGGCTTTATGTCAACGGCAGCCATACTGCAATACCCCGACTTCTTCAAGGCGGCTGTATCGTGTGCCGGCAACCACGACAACAAGATTTACAACCGCTGGTGGAGTGAGACTCACCACGGCGTGAAGGAGGAGGTAAACGAGAAGGGTGACACTACTTTTGTTTACAAAATCAGCAGCAACCCCGAGATTGCGAAGCGTTTGAAGGGCCATCTGTTGCTCGTACACGGTGAGATTGACAACAACGTACACCCGGGCAACTCTACACGCGTAGTGAATGCACTGATTCGTGCCAACAAGCGTTTCGATATGCTCTATCTGCCTACACAACGCCATGGCTTCGGCGATATGAACGAGTACTTCTACTGGCGATTGGTTGAACACTTCACCGACTATCTGATTGATGGCCGCCAGCGTGAGGTAGATATTCCACAACGATAATATTTCATTAAGTTTATATTTCGATGAAAAAGACTCTATTTATTACTATTGCTGCCCTCACAACCACGCTGTTTAGTGCCTTTGGACAGGGCAACTTCGGCTTGGTTTTTCCTCAGGCGGAGAGTAATCTCCCAAAGTCAAAGGCTCCCGTTCCCGTATGCGAACGCAAGGCTTTTGTCCTGCAGCCAACCCACTTGAAGCCCACTGCCGATGGCAACCTTACGCTTACCGATGGCTGGCAGATGATTGAAGCTGCGACACTCGTAGAGAAGGATATTACGGTATGGAACACCGCCGTAACCGACGGCTGGTATAACGCCACCGTACCCGGCACCGTTCTCACCACTCTGGTTGAGCAGCAGGTATATCCCGACCCATATTACGGGCTGAACAACCTCTATATTCCCGAAACGCTGTGTCGTCAGGAGTGGTGGTATCGTATCTCGTTCCCCACACCCGACATTGCAGAGGGTGAGCTGCTCTCGTTGCTCTTCAATGGCATAAACTATAAAGCCGAGGTGTGGCTCAATCGCAAGCGTCTGGGCAATATTGCCGGAGCATTTACGCGTGCGGAATTCGCTATAAATGACTGCCTGAACAGCGGAGGTGACAATATCCTCGCTGTGCGTATCATCCCGCCACACAATCCCGGTATTCCTCACGAGCAGGAGTTCAACTCGGCAGGTCCCAACGGAGGTGCCTTGTGTCTTGACGGCCCGACATTCATCTCATCGGAGGGCTGGGACTGGATTCCCGGCATCAGAGATCGTAACATAGGTATATGGCAGGATGTTCAAATCGTTCGTTCGGGTGCTGTATCGCTGAAAGATCCACAGGTCGTAACCGACCTGCCTCTGCCCGACACATCAAAGGCCGACATAACTATCTCTACACTCGTTGAGAACAGATCAAAATCGGCAGCAAAGGCTACCATCAAGGGCTCTATCGGTGATATTAAGTTCGCAAAGCAACTTACACTGGCAGCCGGCGAGAAGATTGAGGTGGAGTTCACACCCGAAGAGTTTCCGCAGCTTACGATGCAGAACCCCAAGCTGTGGTGGCCAAACGGCTATGGTGAGCAGAATCTCTACAACCTGACGCTTACGGTTGAGCAGAACGGCACAAAGACCGAGCAGAAGAGTGTCCGTTTTGGCGTCAGAGAGCTCACTTATGAGCTTATGGCACGCAACGATAGCCGCGAACATATCCGCTTCCGTTATAGCCCCACCGACATCAGCGACAATGGCAAGGTGTTGCTCAACTACCGCAAGCGTATCACGCCTTCAAACGGCAAGTTCGGTCCTACGGTAATTCCTGCACTGCACAAAGAGATGGAGCAGTATGTGGAGAGATTGCCCGACAGCGAAAACCCATATCTTGTGATATGTGTCAATGGCGTGAAGATTTTCTGCAAGGGCGGCAACTGGGGTATGGACGATGGCATGAAGCGTGTCAGCAGAGAACGCCTGGAGCCATATTTCCGTCTGCACAAGGAGATGAACTTTACGATGATTCGCAACTGGACGGGCGAATCTACCGAGGAGGAGTTCTATTCGCTATGCGATGAGTATGGTCTGCTTGTATGGAATGATTTCTCAATCTCGACAGGCGACTACAACCTCAACCCTATCGATGCCAACCTCTTCCTTGCGAATGCTCGCGAGATTGTACGCCGCTATCGTAACCACCCCTCTATTGCTATATGGTGTCCGCGTAACGAGGGTTACGCTCCCGACTATCTGGAGGACGGATTTCAGGATATCATCCTCAACGAGGATGGCACACGCCACTATCACGGCAACTCTCGCCTGATGAACCTCTGCCAGAGTGGCCCTTGGGGTTATTTCGACAAATATCAGGAGTTTGCAACGGGTAAAGCCGAAGGCTTCTCTACCGAGCTGGGTGCTCCCTCAATGCCTACGGCAGAGACTCTGCGTAAGTTCATCGCAGAGGAGGATTTGTGGCCCATTGGCGATGTCTATTATTATCACGACCTGCACCAGAACATTCACGGCTGGCAGACCTATATGCAGCACATCAACTTCCTGGGCGATGCTCCCTGCCAGACGATTGACGAGTTCTGCGACCGTGCCCAATATCTCAACTACGAGATTTACCGCAATATGTTTGAGAGCTGGAACCACAAGATGTGGAGCCACACAAGCGGACTGCTGCTCTGGATGACCCATCCGGCGTGGCCCAGCGTGATATGGCAGACATACACCTACGACTACGAAACCCCCGCCGCATACTTTGCCTCTCGCAAGGCGTGCGAGCCTACCCACATACAGTGGAACGCCACGAGCAAGAAGTTGCAGGTGGTAAATGCCTCTCGCGAGGAGTACAAGCAGGCCATAGCATTTGCTACGATATACGATGCCGATGGCAAGGCTATCAGCAAACACCGCCTCTCGGTGGACATTGCAGCAAACTGCACTACGGAGTGTTCCGAGATAACACTACCTGCATCGGCAAAGGGGCTTACACTGGTACGCTTGCAGCTCTGCGACAAAAAGGGCAAGAAGATTTCGGAGAACGACTATTGGATAGATGCAACAAATCCGACCGTCTATTCATCATTAGACCCGATTGGCACAGCCGCCATATCGTGGCGTGTGATAAGCAAGCAGACCGACGCAACGGCAACGACCCTCACGGTAGAGGTACGCAACAAATCGAAGCGTATAGCACTAAACCTTAAATCGAACGTGCGTAAGGCCGACAGCAATGAGGCTATCTTACCTGCATACGCATCAGACGGATATTTCCACCTGTTGCCCGGAGAGAAACGCACCCTGACGATTGAAGTACCGGCAGAGGTTGCTCAGCCCGATATGAGAGTCGATTTCTCGGGCCTTAATCTGTAAAAGAGTATTATAAGCATAACGAAAATAGCCTACCCGCTTCGGATAGGCTATTTTGTTTGAATATTATTGTTGCAAAAGGTCACACCACTACTCCACAATTACCACACGGTTGGTATTATTTACAGGAAATACTGAGTCTGATGAGCCTACACCCTTCCACGAGAGTCTATCCTTGCTTACACCCTGGCTAATCAAATAATCATAGACGCACTTTGCTCTCTCCTCCGACAGAGTCTGGTTGTACTGCGGAGTGCCCGTATCTGCATCGGCATGGCCAACGATTGTAAATCGTGTGGCATCGGGCGACTCCTTGATAGCCTCACCCACCAACTGCAATGTAGCCTTTGCCTGTTCCGACAGTTCGGCACTGTTGATTGTAAAGAAGACCGCTGACGATGTTATGATGCTGTTATTGGTGTGGATATGCTCCTCACGCACAAGCTCTGTTCGCAGCTCCTTATTCTCGGCAACAGCCTTATTAGTAGCCGACTGCTGCGTCGCTAACTGGTCTGCCAGCACCTTCTCATTCTGCAACGACTCTGCCAGCCCGACCTCCAACACGGCAATAGCTGCGAGGTAACCATCGACATCGGTCTGCGAGTAAGCCATCTCCCAACCGCGTTTATTAAAGCGATAGGTAAGACCCAGCGTAGCCGCATATATCTGCCCAAGACGACCCGAATCATTCTTCACCTTCTTCGGCATATCGCTGCCGGGAGAGAAGATGGTCTTCATCTCCAGGTTGATATCCAAAGCCTCACTCACGCGGAAGGTGTGATTCATACCGGCATCCATAGCAAAACCCGCCGAGCCGTCATCACCCATATCGACGATATTTACACCCATACCACCGAAAATCTTGGCATAATAGAATCTGTCTTCACGATAGCCGCCTATCCAGTTCGATAGGTTGATAATACCGTCAAAGTGTGGCATCATCCAGTAGCTGTCAAACTTGTCGTGTGCCTGATTTGACATATTCAGCTCGCCACCACTCGCCTGCAATCGCATACCTACAATGGGATTAAACCACTTGGTAGCTGTAATCTCGGCCATCCAGCCGACATTATCGCCGAACTTACCTTGCTTACCACCCCACTTATTCCACGCTGTATAGGTAGCACCGCCACCTACCGTCAGCTCCATATTCGACCAAAAGCCGTTGTTGTAGTAGCCTTTCCAGCGAAGGCCCTCCGCCGACATCTCCTGAGCCGATAGACTGCTTACAGAGAGTGTCAAAATTGCAAAAAAGAGTAAATTTCTTTTCATAATCCAAATAAGGTTACTTTATAATTGTGTTTGAATAAACCCGTTGCACCTGACTCCGAGTAACTCACTCCTCTTCCTTTGCAAATAGTACGCCAAAAAATACACCCCCGACTCATTCAGAGCCGAGGGTGTGGTTAATACCTTTCAAAAACTATTAACCGCATTTAGAATATCCGCAAGACATACAGGTCAGGCAACCATTCTGGTAGGCCATATCCTCCTGTCCACACTGCGGGCACTTGCCCTTTGACTTTGTGCCATCGGCAATATATTGTTTGAGTGCACGCTGCACACCATTCTTCCAGGTATTGATACTCTCGCTATTAAGATGCAGGCCATCAATCAGATGCACCACCTTATCGATAGGCATTCCGTGACGCAACACGCCCGAAATAAGCTTGGCGTAGTTCCAGAACTCCTCATCGAACAAACGCGAGATACCACCGATTGTGTTGGTATAACCATAGCGGTCCACATACTGGAAGTCGTAACGCTTCGTGCCGTCCTCCTCGCGAACCTGAATGATACAACCCTTGGTAACCTTGCGAGGGATATACATAGCATCCTCCTCAATCTTACCTGTGAAAATCTCATAAGGACGACCATTCTGAATACCCACAAAGGCGATCCAATCCTCTGCACCGTTCTTGAAACGAACGATATCGGCAGGTATAGATATAGGACGCTTGCGAGAGTTATCCACCACATTGTCGCACTTCTTGTCGGCCTTCTTCTTGGCATCGAGCAACACACCGTCACGGCAACCGTCACGATATACTGTCACACCCTTACATCCGCACTCCCAGGCTGTCTTATACACCTCGGCAACCAACTGCTCCGACACCTCGTTCGGGAGGTTTACGGTTACAGAGATTGAGTGATCCACCCACTTCTGAATAGCACCCTGCATACGCACCTTGGCAACCCAGTCGATATCGTTTGCAGTAGCACCATAGTATGGCGAAGCCTTCAACCACTCGTTGAGTTCCTCGTCGGGAATGGTCTGCAAGCGTGAAGTATCGTAGCCATTCTGCTCCAGCCACTTAACAAACTGGTGGTGATATACATAGTACTCCTCGAACTTCTCGCCCATCTCATCCACGAAATCGGCAGTCTTGCCCTTGTCCGATGGATTAATCTTACGACGACGCTTATATACAGGACGGAACACAGGCTCGATACCCGATGTTGTCTGCGACATAAGCGATGTAGTACCCGTAGGAGCAATCGTCAGCATTGCAATATTACGACGACCATGCTTAACCATCTCCTCATAGAGTGCAGGGTCAGCCTCCTTGATTCGCTGAATCATAGGATTGTTCGCCTCGCGAGCAGCGTCATAGATAGGGAACGCACCACGCTCCTGTGCCATCTTTGTAGAGGCACGATAAGCCTCGACAGCCAATGTACGGTGTACACTGACAGCAAAGTCGATAGCCTCATCAGAGCCGTAACGCAAGCCCAGAGCAGCCAGCATATCGCCCTCGGCAGTGATACCCAGACCTGTACGACGGCCACGCAATGCCATATCCTTAATCTTACCCCACAAGTCATACTCTACACGACGGATATCATCCTCCTCGGGGTCAGCGGCTACCTTATTTATAATAAGCTCTACCTTCTCCAACTCCAAATCGATGATGTCGTCCATCATACGCATAGCCTTACCGACATGCTCCTTGAAGAGGTCGAAATTGAACTTCGCATTCGCCTTGAACGGATTCTCCACATAGCTCAACAGATTGATAGCCAACAGACGGCAACTATCGTAAGGACAGAGAGGAATCTCACCACAGGGGTTTGTCGAAACGGTAGTAAAGCCCAAATCGGCATAGCAATCGGGCACACTCTCGCGAATGATAGTATCCCAGAACAACACGCCCGGCTCAGCAGACTGCCATGCATTATGGATAATCTTCTCCCACAACTTCTTGGCATTAATCTCGGTCTTGATGCGTGGATTATCAGAATTTATAGGGAACTGCTGTGAATAGGGAGTACCCTCCATCGCAGCACGCATAAACTCGTCATCAATCTTGATTGACACGTTAGCACCCGTCACCTTACCCGACTGTGTCTTGGCATCGATAAATCTCTCTGCATCGGGATGCTTGATTGAAAGCGAGAGCATCAACGCACCACGACGGCCATCCTGAGCCACCTCGCGGGTTGAGTTTGAGTAACGTTCCATAAAGGGAACAATACCCGTTGAAGTAAGAGCCGAATTCAACACAGGAGTACCCGCAGGACGCAACTCCGAGAGGTCGTGACCTACACCGCCGCGACGCTTCATCAACTGCACCTGCTCCTCGTCCATACGGAAGATACCGCCATAAGAGTCGGCGTGCTTGCGGTTACCAATAACAAAGCAGTTTGACAACGATGCCACCTGCAAGTTGTTGCCGATACCGGTCATAGGTCCACCCTGCGGAATAATATAGCGGAAATGGTCAAGCAACGAAAATACCTCCTCCTTGCTCATCGGGTTGGGGTATTTATTCTCGATGCGTTCAATCTCGGCCGCAATACGGTTGTGCATATCCACAGGAGAACTCTCGTAGATATGGCCGAAAGAGTCTTTCAACGCATATTTGCTCACCCACACGGTTGCAGCGAGGTCGTCGCCGCCGAAGTACTCTTTCGATGCTGCTACGGCATCGTTATAACTCACTTCGGTAAGTGATTTTTGGTTTTTTGACATATTTTTATCTGTTTTTTTTTGAATATTTCCTATATATCTATCCATTAGAGGCGGAAAGGACCATTACAAAGGTCCGAAAAAATAGAGCCACAAAAAACAAGGCCCTATATAATTTTTCGACAAGTTATTTACAAAAACAAAAAATCTGCGTCGTATCAACATACAACGCAGATTGGAATTTTCTGACTGAAAAATTTTGTTTTCAAGCCTTGCCGAAAGAGTCTTTTTGCAACTTTATCAAAGATTAATCGTTAGAGACTTGGTTCTCTTATATATAAAGTCTTCATACTCAACATCAATCTGACCGCTTCGATAACTACCCTCCTCATTGATATGCTTTTCGTATAAAAGTGGATAGTCATTATAGATCTGAAAGCGTGTCACGTATCCATATTTGTCTCCTATCTCACCCTCGCCTCTTACCTCTAATACAACAGACTCTTCTCCAACAACATATTCAATATCAGTCGATACCGAGCAATCATCATTGCTATAGTAGTAACGATATGGAAGCTTGTTGTAACGAAACCTAAAACAGCCGTCCTCTCCTTCTATGCCTTCGATTGATACCAATGAATCAATATTTGATGTTCCATACACCTCAACCAATTGCCAGGCTCCACCCTTGGCAAGCAACTTACCATCGGTCCGCAGTTCATATAGGTTGTAATAGTTAGCTCCTATCAGAAATATAACCTCATCCCCATCGACAAAGATATTTGCATCCTTAAAGTATAGTTCCTTTAAGATGTCAGCCTCTGCCTGTCGTCCCGAAAAGAGGGCCTCGGCATAAATAGCAAATTGAGGATACATAGTCACGGGAGAGAGTGTAAGGACAACCTGATTAGCAAGCATTCTGCTGCTATAATCTTTATCCATCTTCTCGTCTCCATCGCCCACAACACACGAGCCGAGTCCGAGCAGTGCTATACATATAATAATATACTTTTTCATAGCAGCATCCTATTTTTTACCTTTTTTTGATGAATCAAAACGATAACCAATACCTACACGGCCCCAGCCGCCAACACCGGTTCCAATCTCTGCAAAGCCAAACAGTTTGCGACCAAACGTACAACCGAACAGTGTAGCATCAGCCCAAAGGAACGATGCCCCACTACCCACGACCAATCCTAACGACAGAGAGGAGTAGAGCTGTACATTATCTCTGTACATATAGACAAAACGCACCGTAGGCATCACTCCGACCACATATTCGTTGAGCTGCTCTATTTTTCTGTCGGTAAGGCTATCGTGGCGAGATTGTGTAACGGCACCAAACCATACTGTGCCACCATACTGAAACCAGCGACGAGAATGATAAGTATAGCTCAATGAGTATGTTCCGACAAATCGTCTATCGGTAAGATAGGTCTCGGCATCCAGCATCTGATCTCTGAAACTTCGGTAATAATCCGTATCCCCAAAGCCGTCAAGAAACAGATCTGCGGCCAGAGAGTATGAGCCAACACCCACGCGAAATTCGTGTTTGTCGATTCGCTTGGGTCGCTGGCGAATGATAGTTTCGATATTGTCATCATTCACAATCGCGACCTTCTCTGCATCATTCTGCACGATGTTGCTCATCTCTTCATTCGCAACATGTTGTGCAAATACGGTCCCTGTCAGGGACAGGAACAGCAACAATAGTTTTAAGGTCTTCATAATGTTAAGTGGTTATGTTTTTCGTAATGCAGTTACAGTCCGCAGGCACTCTATTTTACAGCGACAGCATCAATCTCAACCTTCGCACCCATAGGCAACTTGGCAACCTCGTAGCACATACGGGCGGGCATCTGCTCGGTAAAGAATGTAGCATAGACTGCATTCATAGCAGCAAAATCGGCGATGTCGTCGAGCAGAACGGTAGTCTTTACCACATCGGCCAGGGAGTAACCTGCCTCCTCCAATATATAACGGAGATTGGTCAGCGACTGACGTGTCTGTTCCTCGATACCCTCGGCCATCTTACCTGTTGCACCATTGATAGGCAGCTGACCTGAAACATAGATTGTACCATTGTTTTCAACAGCTTGTGAATATGGGCCTACGGCCTTGGGAGCCAGAGGCGAAGCAATAATCTTTTTCATACGCGTAGATAATATTTAATATAAAGTATATACTAATTAAGCAACACACCCAATTGTGGCGGTCCATAGAACAAATATAGCAAAAAAGCGTGTATCTACAAAAAAAATCCTTTTCCGACATCTTGCGACCAATATTTCATCCGACAAAAAAATAGTATGAAATCATAAAAAAACTATATCTTTGTGCCTTGCGGAAGATATGATGCTTCCATCACCGATTTTTTGAAAGAATATTTAACAAAACAGATTAAAGTTATGAAAAAGATTATCATTATTTCGTTGCTGGTTGTGGCCGTGGTAGCCGTAATTATCGCCTGCTGTCCATGCCGCAAGGGTAAGAGCAACGCCACACTCACCGAGGGTCAGTGGCACGTGGTACGTATGATGAACCACGACCTGAAAATCACTGCCGAGCAGTTTACCTTCACATTCCTTGCCGACGGCGTATTTGCCGGCACGGGTGCCTGCAATCAGATTAACGCACAGTACACCAAGGGCGAGAAGGGCGAGCTTACATTCAGCAACCTCGTATCAACAAAGATGATGTGCCCCGATATCGAGTTGGAGAACACCTTCAACCAGATTCTCGAAGGCACAACACACTACGAGATGGATGGTGAGATGTTGATGCTCTTCTCTAACGGCGAGATGCAGGCCGTATTGAAGCAGGTAAAATAATCAACTCATCTCATAAAAAAAACGGAAGATGCAAAAGTACTTTTGCATCTTCTTTTTTTTACACTATCTCTCTTCGTGGCGGCGGATAACATCAATAAGGCTCTCCACTTTGAGCACGCCGCTCTCACGCCACAACCTGCGGCCACGCCTGAAAAGCATCATCGTAGGCACAGCCATAATACGAAAGTGATTGACGAGCTCGGCGTTACCGTGATAATCGATATCTATTCGCAGCACATCCACTCGGCCACACATCCTCTCCTCCAACTCGTCGAGTATGTGGTGCGTAGCCTTGCACGGGCCACACCATACGGCATAGAAATCAACCAGCGTCAGGCGGTCGTGTGCAGTGATAGTATTAAACTCCTGAAGTGTCATATCTTGCTCTTTTCTTTACCTCAACTGATATATCGACAAAAAAATCTCTTCCGAATAGTATGTCGGAAGAGATTTTCAAATTCTGTACCATATCGGCCCTCGCAGCCTCTGCATCTACACCTTCTCGCAGAAAAGAGCCGGTGGCAACTCGCCTATATTATTGATATAGACCACCTCTATACCCTTCGGCACTTTCAGCGTTTTACGCAAGAATCCCGACACTATTATACGGCGGAATCCCAGACGGTTAGCCTCACTCACACGCTGCTCGGTGCGGGGTGCGGGGCGTACCTCTCCCGAAAGACCTATCTCGCCGGCACAACACACGCCTTCGGCAATGGCCCTGTCGTAGTATGACGACACGATAGCGGCTACAACAGCCAGATCAAGACCCGGGTCAGCAACCTTAAAACCGCCTGCAAAGTTCAGGAACACATCCTTTTGGAACATCTTCATTCCTACCCTCTTCTCCAGCACAGCCAGCAACATACTCATACGGCGTGTATCGAAGCCCGTAGCATTACGCTGCGGTGTGCCATAAGCCGCATTGCTCACCAACGCCTGCACCTCAATCAGATAGGGACGAATACCATCTACCGATGCTCCGACAGCAATGCCACTCAACGGTTCGTCATAGTGCGAGAGCAGTATCTCCGAAGGGTTATCCACAACTCGCAAACCCTTGTCGTTCATCTCAAACACACCTATCTCGAATGTGGCTCCAAAGCGATTCTTGATACCTCGCAATATACGATTTACATTATTGCTGTCGCCCTCAAACTGCAACACCACATCGACAATATGTTCCAGAATCTTCGGGCCTGCAATGGCTCCGTCCTTCGTGATGTGGCCAATGATGAATATCGACGTTCCGGTGGTCTTGGCATACTTCAACAGCGACGCTGCACACTCCCTGATCTGCGACACGCTACCGGCCGAAGAGTCAATGGTTTCGGTATAGATGGTCTGAATAGAGTCAATGACAACAATATCGGGCTGATGCTGCTTTATCTGCATCAAAATATTTTCAAGCAGTGTCTCGGAGTAGATATAGCACTCTTCGTTGCCGATGCCTATTCTCTCGGCACGCATCTTAATCTGCTCGGCAGACTCCTCACCCGACACATACAGGGTCTTTAAGCCGTGAGAGGTCAGAGCCAGTTGCAGACTCAACGTAGATTTTCCAATTCCAGGCTCGCCACCAAGCAGGACCAGCGACCCCGGCACCAGACCTCCACCCAGAACGCGGTTTACCTCGCCATTCTGTAAATCCAGACGGCGATGCGACGAACGTTCTATCTCGCTGACACGTTGCGGAGGGAGATGAGGCATATCGCCCACAGCCACCGACACAGCCGACGAGGGCGTAGCCTTCGCAATAACCTCCTCGGTAAAGGTATCCCACTGCCCGCACGAAGGGCATTTACCCAACCACTTGGGGGCCTCAAAGCCGCACTCGCGACAGAAATATGCCTTTTTAACCTTTGCCATATTACTCTACAAACAAGCGATATATATCGTTTCCGTTGGCATAGATTACCAGTGCCAGCAGAATTATAAAGCCTATACACTGCATAATCTCCAGGAACTTGTCACTCGGCTTACGACCCGTCAGCATCTCCCACAGAGTGAATAGTGCGTGACCGCCATCCAGACCCGGAATGGGGAGAATATTCAACACCGCCAGCATAATAGAGAGCATAGCCGTCATAGACCAGAAACGCAGCCAATCCCACTCCGAAGGGAAGATTTTACCGATAGCGATAAAACCACCCAGCTCCTCATACATCTTGGTCTTGGGCTGGAAGATAAGTTTCAGCTGTTGCCAGTAATCGGCGATACTCTCTCCGGCGAGCTTCACACCCGCAGGTATCGCCTGCCAGAAGGTAAACTCACGCGTACGAGGCTCAAACATATCGGTTTTGAGCATCACGCCCACCTTACCCTCTTCATTTACAGCGACATTGAGCATCAGCTCTTCGCCACCTCTCACAACCGAGAACTGAACGCTATCGCCCTTATACTCGCTTTGCAACAGATTGGTAGCCTCGGCAACACCCACGAAAGGCTTGCCGTTGAATGCTACAACCTCGTCACCCGACTGCAAACCCGCCGCCAACGCTGCTTCTGACGCCACAGAATCGACAATGAACGGGACATTGAGGGTATATAAATCGATATAGGCCTTCTCGCGACGCATCGAGAGCAACTCCTCGAAAGGAATTGTAAAGGCAACCTGCTCACCACCGCGTTCCACGACCACTTCGCGGGCATCCTCGGTAAGCAACAGCATAGAACGAATATCCATCATATCGTCTATCGACTCGCCGTCAATCGAGATGACTTTGTCGCCATCCTGAAAGCCCATCTTCCGACCTGCATCATTGAATACATAGCCCCAGCGGACATCGTCATTTGCCATATATGACTCACCATAAGCGTAGCGGATACCCGTATAAATCATCATCGCCAGCAGGACATTCATCACAACACCGGCAATCATGACCAGAAAACGCTTCCACGCCGGCTTGGCACGGAACTCCCACGGTTGTACGGGCTGCTTCATCTGCTCGGTATCCATCGACTCGTCAATCATACCGGCAATCTTCACATAGCCACCCAGCGGCAACCAGCCAAGACCATACTCCGTGTCACCTATCTTCTTCTTGAACAGCGAGAACCAAGGGTCAAAGAATATGTAAAATTTCTCGACACGAATCTTAAAGATGCGTGCCATAATAAAGTGTCCGAACTCGTGAATCGCTACCAGCAGCGACAAGCTCATAAAAAATTGCAGAACTTTAATTAAAATATCCATCGTTACCTAATAATTTTTACAACTTCAAATACTCCGCAGCCAATCGGCGTGACTCCTCGTTCAATGCAGCATAATCCTCCAGCGATGGGTTATTCACAAACGCAGCGTGTCCCAAAGCATACTCTATTGCACCCACAATGTCGGTAAAACGGCACTTCTCCTTAAGAAAAGCAGCCACAGCAACCTCATTTGCACCATTCATCACACACGAGGCTGTACCTCCTCTACGCAAGCAGTCGTAGGCAATATCCAGTGCAGGATACTTCACCCTGTCGGGCTCGGCAAACGAGAGTGTAGGATTGGCCATAAAATCAAAGCGTTCAGCCTCACGTTTAGCACGACAAGGGAACATAAGTGCATAGCTGATAGGCATATGCATATCGGGCGTACCCAGCTGTGCCTTGATAGCTCCATCCTCAAACTCCACCATCGAATGAACAATCGACTGCGGATGAATAAGCACAGATATCTGCTCGGCAGGAATTCCAAAGAGCCAATGTGCCTCAATAACCTCAAAGCCTTTGTTTACAAGCGTAGCCGAGTCGATAGTAATCTTTGCACCCATCTGCCACTGCGGATGCTGCAAGGCTCGTGCGGGAGTAACTGCCCAGAGCTCCTCCATAGGAACATCTCGCAAAGCACCACCGCTGCAAGTGATAATCAGACGACGCACCGGTGAGTGTTCGCCCACCAGACACTGAAATATGGCAGAGTGCTCGGAGTCAATCGGAAGAATGGGGACATTATGCTCCTCCGCAAGACGCATCGCCAGGTCGCCACCCACAACCAATGTCTCCTTGTTGGCCAGAGCAATCTTCTTGCCCGCCTTTATAGCTGCAACCGTCGGACGCAGACCGGCATAGCCGACCAGAGCATTTACCACCACATCGACCTCCGAGCTGCACACTATCTGCTCCATAGTTTGTTCGCCCGTATATACTTTTATGGGGTAGGCCGCCAAAGCACTCTTCAGCACTTCATACTTCGACTCATCGGCAATAACCACGCTATCGGCATCAAACCGTACGGCCTGCTCGGCCAGCAACTCCCAATTGGAGCCTGCCGCCAACGAATTAACCTCAAACAAATCGGGATTTTCGGCCACAATATCGAGTGTCTGCACTCCTATCGAGCCGGTAGAGCCGAGTATTGACAATCGCTGCTTCATATCTGCCCGAGCCATTAGAATACAATCAACATTTCGGGATTCACGGCTTGTCCCTCATGCCATATCTCCATCTCGAAGAGTGGATTATCGGCGTCGCCGACCTGCGGCATAGAGCTATAACCGATGACCTGACGATTTTTCAACGCCTGCCCTCTCTCCACAAGCACTTGTGTAAGATTGCGATAGACCGAGATATAGCCGTCATAGTGCTGAACAGTCACTATCGTACCCTTATCATTTGTTCGCACGATATCAACAACCGTACCCTCGTCAATGCTTGTGATAGGGGCATTGGGAGAGGCCTGTATGCCGACACCGAGGTAGTTCTCCTCGCGAGAGAACTGACGCGTAAGGATTCCCTCAACGGGTGCAGCAAATACGCGACTGCGTTCAACGGCAGCACTCTCGCCGAGACTCTTCGCCAAAGAATATTCACCCTCACCCTCCATCTGGGCTCGCAACAGAGAGTCCATAAGTGTAGGTTTTATGAGGCTCTTATCGAGCTTTATCGTGTCATTTGCCATCTTCTGCGAAGGCACCACAGGGGTACGGCCGTCCATTATCATAGCCACATTCTCGCTATACAGAAGAATGTCGTTCAGTCGGCGTTCCAGCGAATCCACACGCATAATCTCCTCCACCAGAGCATCGTGCGAACGTTCAGCCGCAGTACGATAGCCGGGGAAGATATCCAGCACGGGGGTATATGCTACCAATATGAGAATCAGCAAAAACAGAAGCACACCAAATGCCACCAAACTGCCCAGAAGGCCTATTGGCGAGATATGCACACTCCAATGCTCACGCCCTGCGACAACATCACTCATCGAGAGGCGTTTCTTGCGAAACCAGCTCTTTATACTTTTCAGAAATCGATTCATATCACACTCTGCTATATTATGCAAATATAAGTATTTTTTCGGATAATAAGCCTGCTATTCTGCACTCTTTTTCTTTCAAAAAGACCAAATAATATACTCTCACAGCAAAAACGAACGGGTGACGGCTTATATTATTAACAAAATGAT
>JAFNXQ010000013.1 GCA_017383445.1 Alistipes sp. | reverse complement strand
GTTACCGTTCACGCCTTCGGTATTTATGTTACACCGAAGAAGATTTTTACCTACGGAATATCAAATATGAACGATGATGATATTCGTTTTGCCAACGAGAAGGAACGTCGTTTCAAGCTGGTTGCCCACGTTGAGAAGATTGCTGATAATAAGTTGATAATGTGCGTGATGCCACAGCTTATCTCACGCAATAAATATATTTACAGCGTCGAGGATGAGTTCAATGGCGTGGTAATCAAGGGCCTCTTCTACGACAAACAGTTTATGTTTGGACGAGGTGCGGGTGGCTACCCTACCGGCTCGGCAGTGTTGAGTGATATTACGGCTTGTCTGTATGACTATAAATATGAGTACAAGAAGCGTAATGACTCGCAGTTGCCCGAATATACTCTCGACCACACATTCCGCGTATATTTCCGCTATGAGGATGTCGCTGATTTGGGACTTGTAAAGTTCGAGGAGGTGTATGAGAACTATACCTCTGCCGACTACAAATATGTTGTGGGCAGGGTGTCGCTGGCCAATCTGCACAGCGTGCAGGATGAACTGCGTAAGCGAAATATCTTTATTGCTGCCTATCCGAGAGATTAACCAGTTCTTGAATAGACAAAAATGCCACACTCAATTGTCGGGTGTGGCATTTTTCTATGCTTGAAAGTCAAGGTCTAAAACTCCTTGCCCTGTCGCAAATCTTCAATATAGCGGTCTATGCGACGCATCTCTTTCGGGATGTCAATTCGTTGCGGACAGTGCGGATTACACTTCCCGCAGCCGATGCAACGGTCGGCCTGACGCTCCTTCTCCACAGCTCGGTCGTAGCCAACGAGGAATGCTCTGCGTGCTTTCGTATAGTTCTCGTCACGAGAAGATTTTGATAGATTTCCCTCATTTACGCACTTGTTGTAATGCAGTAGTATGGCAGGAATATCAAGACCATACGGGCAAGGCATACAATATTTGCAATCGTTGCAGGGAATGGTCGGATATTGCAGCATCAGTTCCGCCGTTTCGAACAAAAACGCCTTCTCCTCCTCGCTGAGAGGCTCAATGGGAGCATAGGTCGAGATGTTGTCTTGCAGATGCTCCATGTATGTCATGCCGCTTAAAACTGTCAGCACATTGGGGTATGAGCCGTTGAAACGGAATGCCCACGAAGCAACGCTTCTCTCCGGCTCCTGCTCTTTCAGACGCGTAGCGATATGGTCGGGAACATTCGACAGACGACCTCCGAGCAGGGGCTCCATAATCATTACGGGTATGCCCCGCTTCTCCAGCTCGGTGTAGAGATACTCAGCATCGACGTTTCTGCCGCGAGCATTTCGCCAGTCAGAGTAATTCATCTGTATCAGGACGATATCCCAGCGAACGGTGTCGTGCATAGCCAGAATCTGGTCAAAGACCTCCTTCTCGCCGTGGAACGACCAGCCGAGGTTGCGTATGCGACCTGCCTCCCTCTCCTTTAAGAGGAAATCGACCATTCCGTTGTCGATGTAGCGTCGCTTGAAATCCTCTATGCTGCCGCCTACAGAGTGTAGCAGGTAGAAGTCGAGATAGTCGGTCTGCAAGTTCTCGAACGAACGGCGATACATAGCGATAGAGTTCTCGCGTGTTGAGTTGGCAAAATTAGAGAGCTTGGTTGAGAGGAAATAACTCTCACGCGGATAGCGTTTCAAGGCCTCACTTGTAGTAGCCTCCGACAAACCCTGACAATATACGGGTGATGTGTCAAAGAAATTGACTCCGTGAGCAATGGCATAATCCACCAACTCGTTCACGGCCTCCTGGTCTATCTGTGGTTTCTGGCCCTCCTCGGTCTTGATTGTCGGCCAACGCATACACCCATAACCCAGAAGTGAAATCTCCTCGCCCGTGCGGGGATGTGTGCGATAGGTCATCTTGTCGGTGGGTATCTCCTTCACTCCCGTCGACTGCCCTGCTTCGCGATTAACTCCGCATCCTGCGAGTGCCGCCGAGGCAAAAAGTGTGCCTGCTCCCAAACGTTTGAGGAACTCTCCTCTGTCAATATTATTGTGATTCTTCTTCATGACGACAGTTTTAGATGGTTTTGTGAGAGAGGTGTCCCTCGACATATATTGCACTGAATGGTCGTGCCGGACATAAAGCCTCACAAGCTCCGCAGCCTATGCAAAGCGATGTGTTTATGGCCGGTATCTTGCGTGATTTTTCATCTTTGGGGTCGAGTGCTACCATGGTGATAGCTGCCGACGGGCAGTGTCGCTGGCAGTTGTCGCAATCGACATCGTCGGTGACAACGACGCAGTTCTTCTTTACCCACACTGCGTGTCCAATCTGCGTAGAGGATTTCTCTGCCACGCTTATCGGCTTTATAGCTCCTGCGGGACACACCTCCGAGCATTTGTTGCACTCCGGACGGCAATAACCCTTCTCAAACGATAGATGTGGCTGCATAAAGTTGATAAGTCCTGCCGAGGGGCGTAATACCTGTGACGGACATACAGCTACGCACAGCTGACAGCCGGTGCAGTGTGCCGCCATATTGCGTGCCGACAGTGAACCTGCGGGAACTATGGCGTTGCGTCGTGGCGGAGCTATCTTATCAACCAATGTGGCATAGCCACCGTCGAGTTTCATCTCCTGTGCCTTCACTGCCGAGGCGGTCAATATGCCGGCAGTGGCTATAAAGGTGCCGCGAGAGATACCCTCGCCGCCTTTGCTCTGCTCGGCCTGTGGCTGTGATGCAGATTTTTGTGTATCGGCAGCCTGTGTCGCCTCGCGTCGCCATGTGTAACTTATCGCACCCTTGTTGCAGACATCAATACAATCCATACATACCACGCAACGGCTGTAATCTATGGCGTGACGCTTAACATCGATACACGATGACTTACAGTTGCGGGCACAGAGGTTGCAGTTGATACACTTCTCTCGGTTGATGACGGGCTTGAATAGCGAGAAACGCGACAATACGCCCAGAATAGTACCTACGGGACATACCGTGTTGCAGTACTGACGGCCTCTATACCACGACCATATGGCCAGTGTAAAAAGTGTTATGACGGCAATTACGAAGGTGCCTAATCCGCGAATCCATACCTCTGCTGAGTAGAAGGCGTAGCTGTCGGCCCGCTCGGCGAAGTAGGCCAGCAGATTGTTGCCCCACTGCCAGAGGGGTGCGAGCATGTTCTGTGCTATACGGCCATACGCACTGTAAGGTGCGATAATCAGAGCCAGTGAGCCGAAGCCCAAAGCCAGCGTAAGACTGAAAATTATGAATATTATCCAGCGTATGATTGGCTTGCCGGGGCGATACTTGAAGCGGTTCTTCTTGTGACGGCCTCCGCCCCACGAGAAGATATCCTGCATAACGCCCAATGGGCAGATGACCGAGCAGTAGATGCGGCCGAAAATGAGTGTGAGGATAACCAGCCCCACGACAACTCCTGCGTTGAGTGCCAGTACTGCCGGCAGGAACTGAATCTTCGCCATCCACCCTGCCCACGCGTGAATAGTTCCCGTAAAGTCGAGGAATAGAAGCGTGATAAGCGAGAAGAAAATAGCGGCAAAAATGATGCGTAATTTGCGTAACATATAGTGCGGTTTGTATAACAAGATAAATTTTCTGTCATACAAATATATGTAAAGCCGAGAAAAAATGCAAATGTGCGATACGCACTTTTTGGTTTTTGCCCTGTAAGATGCCGCTTTTGGTCATAACGGTCAATTATTCGGGCCATAATCTACCACCACACAATAAATGGCACAGGCTTTGCAATAATCTATTACAGCTGTGGCACTGGAAGTGCTACGGTGAGGTTTCTTCATTTATTTAAGTTTGGGTTAGTAGTTTAGAGGAGCAATCCTCAGAGGTAGGCGGCAGTCGTGAGACTCCCGCCTATTTTCGTTTTTTTTGCTCCTCTAAACTACTTTCAGCTGTGGCAATGTGGCAGAGTGGTCTGCGTGTATTGGGTAATGTTGTATTGCTACGCAATTATCAGTCTTGTGATTGTAGGTCTATTTGTGAGCACGCTCCCATAGCCTACAATCTCAAGCCTAAGCCCTCAGGCTCCAACATTCCCCAACACTCTTGTTCTGCTCAAATCTGTTGCCGCCGGTAGTAGTTTTTTAGGTGCTGACGCAGTTGTTATTTATTGGGATAATCCTCAGAGGTAGGCGGCAGTCGTGAGACTCCCGCCTATTTTCGTTTTTTTTGTTCCTCTAAACTACTTTCAGCTTGTTGCGTCTCGGACGGCTTGTTTGCGAGTTATGGCGGTGGCGTATCGCTTTGCTCTTACGATGCAAAGAGCCGATGCCGCCAAGTAAATAAATTTGATTATTATGTCTTTATTGAGTTAAAAAATATTCCAAGTTAT
>JAFNXQ010000134.1 GCA_017383445.1 Alistipes sp. | reverse complement strand
TATTTTACTATGCCACGTTCAGTCAATGCTGTTGCGTCACGCGCAAGAAGAAAGAAGGTTTTGAAACTTGCCAAGGGTAACTTTGGTTCAAGGGGAAACGTATGGACAGTTGCGAAAAACACTGTCGAGAAGGGTTTGCAGTTTGCTTATGCACACCGTCAGATTAAGAAGAGAACATACCGTTCATTGTGGATTACTCGTATCAACGCAGCAGTTCGCGCTTATGGTATGACCTATTCAGAGTTTATGGGTAAGTACAACGCAAAGGGTATCGCTATGAACCGTAAGGTTTTGGCTGACCTCGCAATGAACGAGCCCAAGGCATTTGAGGCAATTGTTAATGCAGTAAAATAGCGGTTGTCGGCGGTTTTGACCGCAGATGACGAGTTGTTGGAAGTCGGCACTGCCGTCGTCCGACCATACGAACGGGAGAGCAGTAGTTCTCTCGTTCTTTTTTTTGTCGCAAGCGGATATTTTGTCCGTAAAAAACGATTGCGACTGTTTTTAATATAAAATATATCATAAAAAGTTGTTTGTATGTGAATAAAAATCACTACTTTTGAGGTCCGCAAAAGGCGTTGTTGATTTAGACAAAATAATCAAATACTTTATAAAATTTTTAATTAAACTAAAACTGTTATGAAAACAAATCTTTGGAAGTCATTCCTGGCGGTGCTTGCATTTGCAACTGCGTTTGCATTTGTAGGCTGTACCGAGGATGAGCCTAACAAGGTTGAGGATCCCCAGATTGAGATCTCGACTGCGACACTCTCTTTTACACAGGCAGAGGAGAGCAAGACAATTGATGTTACTTCAAATGCTGATTGGCAGGTAGATGTTGCTGCTGCGGCTGATTGGATAACTGTAACTCCTGCAAAGGGTAATGGTAGCAAGACTGTTTCAGTAACCGTAGCGGAGAATACCACTTCAAAGGCACGTGAGGCTGTGGTTAAGTTCCAGGCTTTGCACTATGAGTGGGGTGTATGGGATACCAAGACTTTGACTATCTCACAGTCTGCATCAGCGACAGAGATTGAGACCTTGTCTGAGATCTTCAACGACAACTTCGATAAGGTTAAGGCCGAGAAGGAGGGTAACTACTGGCCTTATTTCGATTCAAGCTATGCAAATCCCAAGGGCTCAGGTGCCGAGGGTGTATCTTACTCTACATCGGATAAGAACATCACTGTTCGTGCTAACTCTAATTCTGATAGCGACTACTCAGATTACGAGGGTTCTGGTGCTAATAACATCTTCTTTGGCAAGACTCCTAACCACTTTACTATCGAGGATATTAAGTTGCCGACCGATAAGGATTGCTATGTATTGACTTTCGGTTCAGAGAAGTATAGCCAGGATAATGGTAGCGTATTTAACAATAGTGAGTTCCACGTTTATATCTCTGGAGACAACGCAAAGTGGTCAGAGGTTGAGTATGCTTTCGAGGAGGGTGATAATATTGATGGTCGTTGGAACGATGCAAAGGCTTCATTCAAGCTTGCTGCTGTTCCCGCAAAGCTCTCTGTAAAGTTTGTTACCGATGTCGCTTCTTCATATCGTCTGGATGATGTTACTCTCTACACTGGCGGTGAGGGTGCACAGGCAATCGACCTCTCTAAGGGTGTTGATCTTGGTGGTGGCAATGAGCCGGGTGATGAGCCCAGCGAGCCCGGTGAGACAAAGGAGCTTACCGTTACTGAGGCTATCTCTGCTGCAAAGGATTCAGCCGTTAAGGTTAAGGAGTCAACCGTTGTTGCAGTATCTGCAAAGTCATATCTTTTGACTGACGGTACATCTTACATCTTGGCTTACAAGGGCGATGATCCCGGTTTGGCTGTTGGTGATAAGGTGACTGTTGAGGGTACTATCGGTGCATACCGCAGTGTTCCCCAGATTGCTAATCCCGTTGCTACAAAGACAGGCCATGTTGAGTACACTCATCCTGCTGCAACCGTTATGACCGGTGCCGATATTGACGCTTATGCTGCAACAGCAGCTGGCGAGACTTACATCAAGTATGTAAAGGTTGAGGGTGAGCTGGTAAAGAGTGGTACTTACTATAACCTCACAGTTGAGGGTGCTTCAAAGGGTCAGGGCTCTATCTCATATCCTACTGCCGAGATGTGCCCCGATTCATACAGCGGTAAGAAGGTTGCTGTTTATGGCTATACTATCTATCAGACTCGCGACACCGATGTTAACATCATCGCAACAGCCGTTGAGGTTGTTGGTGAGGGCGGTGGCGACGAGCCAAGTGAGCCCAGCGAGCCCAGCGAGCCGGGCGATGAGCCGGGTGATGTAGGCGAGGCAGATGTTTGTATTGATTTTACCAACGCTTCAAATTATCCATCTGGATTCCCCGTAGGCTCAGCTAACAAGATTGTAGATAGAACAGTGTACACGTTTGGTGGCTATACAATGGCTTTTGCTGGTAGTGCTGGTGCTGGTTTCTATCAGCCAACAGGTCAGGAAGTGTATTTGTTGTTTGGTAAAAAGGGAGCTTATGTAGAGTTGCCAGCTATCGAGGGTAAGACTTTGGTAAAAGTTGTTGCTACATCTCGTAAGGGTGCTTCTGCCAGTGTTCAGGTTGGTGTATGTGATACAAATGGTGCTAATGTAGAAGGTGGTGCAAATATTACTTGGGCGCAGACCGAGCCTTATGTATTCACCTATAATCTCAGTGGCACAACTGCTAATACTGCCTACCGCCTTACAGTTGCTAATGATAAGAATGCACAGCTTACCCGTTTGGAGCTTTATTACGAGTAAAATTTGTGTTATTAGAAAAATCGCCCGCTATACAGCGGGCGTTTTTTGTTTGGGTGGAAGATGGGGCTTGAACGGCGAAGCCGTCGCGAGGATACCTTTGAAAATAGATATAAATTATCCTCGCAACCCACTTAATATATCCCCTTACAACCTCTTTGCAGATGTCGCCTATGGCGATTTTTTGTTTGTTTTAAGCGAGGAAGTTTACTTACACAGATTAAAAATAAACAAAAAAATGCGAGGCCAAAACCTCGCATCTGCAAATTTTCAGGGTGGAAGATGGGGCTCGAACCCACGACCTTAGGAACCACAATCCTCTACTCTAACCAACTGAGCTACATCCACCATATCGACCTGGTCTCCCAAATCGGTGTGCAAATATAAGGTGTTTTGGTGGTTTATGCAAATAAAATCGAAAAAATATCGGAATATTATTCAAATATTATGTCCGGATACTATTTGTCGCCACTCTTATTGCCCTTTAACTTCTCGCCGAGGCGATTCAGAATCGAACTACGGGCCGTAGATATCTCAACCTCGATATCAAGTTCCTGATTCGCCTTTGCCTCTATCTCAAAGCCAACACGCTGCATATCGCCATCCTGCTGTATGCTGGTCTTTGAACGCCCCTTGCATCGCATTTTGATAAAGATATCCTTGCCGTTGTATGACAATTTAATGTTAGATGGGCCCACCACTTCAGCGGTGGCTTTGGTGTCAATCTTCCACTCTATATTCATCGGCTGCTCGCCAACGACTATATGATCGGAGATTGTGAGATTACTCTTCTTGTCCAGTTCAATAGTGCGTATGGCACTTCTGACGCCTTCGGCAAATTCCTGGCCCAAATCAATTACTGCACCTCTGCGAGAAGACGAAGCAAAGCTCTCGGTAAGTTTTGCCGAAGCCTTATCCTGCGAGTCGCAGGCTTTGAATATTGCCCACTGTATGCCCTCACTCTCATACACAAAAGAGCCGCCTTTGGCTATAAAGTAGGTGTCGGTGGGCTGTTCCCAACCACTGCGGTAAACATATACGGGCCAATTCTGCTTACACCATGCATTGGCTCTTGTGCCCTTGTGGTTGAGGTCAAGCGATGAGGCAAAAATCATATAGAGAGGCATCTCCTGTGCCTTTATGTGGCTCTTCTCTTTGAGTCGTCGTTCGTCGGCAGTGATCACAGATGCATCGTCGGCTTGTGATGCAAACCAGTATTTCGCAGCTACAACAGAGGGCGTTGATGGCAGATTGCCAAAATCGTACGTCACGCCCGATGGGGCAACCATAAAATCGAGATACTCGGCACTCTGCATAAAACCTTCGGGGAGTGTCAGACCGCACTCTTTGCCCAATGCCGACTGCAATGCTGCCACAAGCACGACCTTGTTGGTGATATCTTCGGCAAGAGAGGCGAAGTCCGAGTAGGCGAAGTCATTTAAGGCTTTATCGCTGAGTATGGTTCTGTTGCAGTGGGCTATTACCTTTCTGATAAACTCACTGTAAAATTCGGGGGCTCTCTCCATCGTCGCCAAAGCACCATAGGCAAAGGCTGTCAAAGACTCTTCGTCAAGGCCCTCCAATTGCGTGATGTTGCGGAGACTCTTCTCGTAGATAGCCGTTCCGATAATACTGCGGGAGTGTACGGGCAGAGAGTTAAAGAGCCAGTCGTAGCCTATCGCAGCTGCCAGAGTCAGCTCGGCAAGATTTTCGCTGTTCCACTTTTTCAGGAGGCTGATGTTCAGCATCTCCTGCTCTGCACGACGCGAGTACTCCATATTCTCGGTCATAACAAAGGCGTATGCGAGTGTGAATATGCGTTGCGAGAGTTCGCCATCAAGCGTGCCGTTCTCTATCAACTCCTTGCTGACGGGCGTTGTCGAGAGTATGGCGTCGGCCTTCGCAATGAGTTGCTGATGAATGAGTTGTGCATTCTCTCGGCTGGCGGCAAAATCTCTCATTCGGGTAATGTCGCCACGTTCCAGCAGAAGGCGTGGATGCGGAGCAACGCTGACAGGTGTAATCTCTTGTGCCGAGAGTGAAAAAGATAGTGCCGTCAGGACAAATATTGCGATAAAAAGTAGTTTTTTCATAAAAAGTTTATTTGGAAGTCCAAAATTAGAAATAATTTTGCAAACTTCGCACTTGCAATTGCAGAATCTTCTCCTTGGCGGCAGATTATGTCGTATCGGCGTGACAAAATGTCAGTCGGGAGGCGAGGGTTGTGTCAGTGATGTGTGACAAATGGGTTTTGGCACATCTGTTGTTATTGTAATAAACGCCCGTGAGGGCTGAAACAGACGGAAAGAGAACACAAACAAATAAAAAACTTAAAGATTATGACAATTAAACCACTTTCAGACCGTGTATTGGTATTGCCCAATCCGGCAGAGGAGAAGACCGCAGGCGGTCTGTTCATCCCCGACACAGCAAAAGAGAAGCCCCTGATGGGTAAGGTTGTGGCAGTAGGCCCCGGCACCGCAGATGTGAAGATGGAGGTAAAGGAGGGCGACACTGTTCTCTATGGTAAGTATGCCGGCACCGAGATCAATGTTGATGGTACCGACTATCTCATTATGAAGCAGAGTGACATTCTGGCTATCTGCTAACCTAATGTTTAACGATTAAAGCAAAACAAAGATATGGCAAAGGATATTAAATATAATGTAGAGGCTCGCGACCTTTTGAAGGAGGGCGTGGATGCTTTGGCAAATGCCGTGAAGGTTACTTTGGGCCCCAAGGGTCGCAATGTGATTATCGATAAGAAGTTCGGTGCACCACAGGTTACAAAGGATGGTGTTACCGTAGCCAAGGAGATTGAGTTGGAGGACGCTTTCGCCAATATGGGTGCCCAGATGGTTAAGGAGGTCGCTTCAAAGACCAACGACGATGCAGGTGATGGTACTACCACTGCAACCGTTCTGGCACAGGCTCTTATCGGCGTAGGTTTGAAGAACGTTACCGCTGGTGCTAATCCTATGGATTTGAAGCGTGGTATGGATAAGGCTGTGGCTGTTGTTGTTGAGGAGTTGCGTAAGCTCTCACAGGAGGTTGGCAACGACATCTCAAAGATTGAGCAGGTTGCTACAATCTCTGCCAACAACGATAAGGCTATCGGCTCACTCATCGCTGAGGCTATGGCAAAGGTGAACAACGAGGGCGTTATCACTGTTGAGGAGGCAAAGGGTACAGAGACTCACGTTGATGTTGTCGAGGGTATGCAGTTCGACCGCGGTTATATCTCGGCTTACTTTATGACCGACACCGAGAAGATGGCTGCTGAGCTGGAGAAACCACTCATCCTCATCACCGACAAGAAGATTTCGACTATGAAGGAGATTATGGGCGTTTTGGAGCCTGTGGCACAGAATGGTCGTTCACTCTTGATTATCGCCGAGGATGTCGATGGCGAGGCTTTGTCGGCTCTTGTTATGAATAAGTTGCGTGGTGCGTTGAAGGTGGCAGCTTGCAAGGCTCCGGGCTTTGGCGACCGTCGTAAGGATATGCTGGAGGATATCGCAATCCTCACAGGTGGTACAGTCATCTCTACCGATAAGGGTATGCGTATCGAGGATGCTACAATCGATATGCTTGGCTCTGCCGAGAAGGTATCGATGAACAAGGAGAATACCACTATTGTTGATGGTGCAGGTCAGAAGGAGGCTATTGCAGCTCGCATCGCAATGATTCGTGGCGGTATCGAGGTTGCCAAGTCGGACTACGACCGCGAGAAGTTGCAGGAGCGTCTGGCGAAGTTGTCAGGTGGTGTTGCCGTTCTCTATGTAGGTGCGGCTACCGAGGTTGAGATGAAGGAGAAGAAGGACCGCGTGGATGACGCCCTGGCTGCAACGCGTGCTGCTGTTGAGGAGGGTATCGTTCCCGGTGGTGGCGTGGCTTATATCCGTGCCGTTGCCGCACTCGAAAATATGAAGGGCGAGAACGAGGACCAGACAACCGGTATCCAGATTGTTAAGCGTGCTATTGAGGAGCCTTTGCGTCAGATTGTTGCCAATGCAGGTGGCGAGGGCTCGGTTGTAGTAAACAAGGTCAAGGAGAGTGAGGGTTCTATGGGCTACAATGCTCGTGACGACAAGTACGAGGATATGTTGGCTGCGGGTATCATCGACCCCACCAAGGTATCGCGTGTAGCGTTGGAGAATGCTGCCTCTATCGCATCGATGTTCCTCACCACAGAGTGTGTGTTGGCCGAGAAGAAGGAGCCGGCACCTGCTATGCCTGCAATGCCGCAGGGTGGTATGGGCGGAATGATGTAGTAAAAATAGAATCCGCCTAACAAGGCTCTTTTGGCATCTGCCTCGTTCCCGAAATCCTCACATACGCCTAAGTATGCTGCGGTTTCGTGAACTTCGAGCAGCTTCAAAATAGCTCTTGTTATGCGAATTCTTGGGAAGAAAAAGGTTGTCTAACAAAATGATTTTGGCATCATAGCGAAACATCCCTTGTTAGATATTTTCAAAAACGAAGAAAAGGTTGCTGACTTTGGTCGGCAACCTTTTTTTTGTGGTCTTTACTCTGATTTTGTTGCTATAATTTTGACCCATACGGTACCGATGCGGGCGGCGCGCTGACAATGGCTGCGTTTACGGAGGTATTTGGCGGCTGGGTTACGGTATTGCTGAGTCTGTCTGTTGTCTGCTTTGCGTCTGC